>DATEEV010000282.1:0-15245 GCA_035281005.1 Microthrixaceae bacterium
GGCGTGAGCAACCGGGGTGGCCCGTTCCCGAACCTCGATGCGTATCGAGGGATCGGGATGATCATGGTGATGACGAACCACGTCGCGTTCTCGTCGAACCTGCGCAACAAGCACGAGGTCCTGAACACCTTCTTCGCCCGCTTCGACCTCTCCATCCCCGTGTTCTTCATGGTGTCGGGATTCCTGTTGTTCCGCCCGTACGCCAAGTCACTCCTCGACGATCGACCGGTGCCGGCCACCGGGCCGTACCTGCAGAACCGCGCCCTGCGCATCCTGCCCGCCTACTGGGCCGCGATGATCGGGGTGTTCATCTGGTACGGCATCCCCCATGTCGACGTCGGCGGGGTGTTCGGCATGTACCCGGGCGGCACGATCGCGTTCTACGCGCTCATGTTGCAGACGTTCCAGGCCTCGACGGTGTTCGCGGGCTACGAGGCGTTCGACCAGGCCTGGAGCATCGGCACCGAAGTGACCTTCTATCTGTTGCTGCCCCTGCTCGGCCTCGCGCTCGCCCGGCGCACCCGGGGTGGGTCCGCCGAGCGCAGCGTCAAGACGTTGCTCGCGCTCTGCGCGGTGTTGTGGGCCGTCGCGCAGGTCTGGCGGACGGGCCTGGTGATCGCCCAACCGACGTGGATCGCGTCGGCCACGTTCTGGCTGCCGGCCAACATCGACTTCTTCGCGATCGGCATGGCCATGGCCACCATCGAGATGCGGCATCGACTGGGTGCACCGCTGCCCAACCCGGTGGCCTGGCTCGCAGCCCGGCCGTGGGCGTCGTGGGCGATCGCCGCGGCCATCTGGCTGATCGTCGTCAATCCGTTCCAGTGGGCGTACCTCGACGGGCTGTTCGTGATCCGCACCAACCCGCTCGACTTCAGTGAGGAGTACGTGGCGAAGCAGTTCCTGTACGGCTTCGTCGGCTTCTTCTACCTGTTGCCGGCCACGTTCGGGCCCCAACACGAAGGGGCGATCCGGCGAACGCTCGGCAGCCGGCCACTCGCCGCGCTCGGCACGATCTCGCTCGGCTTCTACCTCTGGCACAAGGCCTGGCTCGGGCAGGCCGAGTCCTGGACCGACGCGCAGCCGTTCAACGGCGATTTCCTGAAGCTCTGGGTCATCACCTTCCTGGGCGCGCTGCTGTGTGGCATCGCCAGCTACGCGATCGTCGAACGACCCTTCCTCCGCCTCAAGCCCGCACGCTCGCGGCGACGCGCCGGGGACCATCAGCAGGTGAAGGTCCCCTCATGAGCAGTCGGGGCGACGTCGTGAGCGACACCTTGGTCGTGGTCCCCGCCTTCAACGAGGAGGAGGCGCTCGGCCCGACGCTCGCGGCGCTCATGGCCGGCTGGCCTGACCTCGACGTGCTCGTCGTCGATGACGGCTCGTCGGACCGCACTGCGTCCGTCGCTTCGGCGCACGGCGCGGTCGTCGTCTCGCTGCCGTACAACCTCGGCATCGGCGGCGCGTTGCGGACGGGGTTCCGTTATGCCGTCCGCCACGACTATCGGCGCGCGATCCAGTTCGACGCGGACGGCCAGCACGACCCGAGGTCGATCCCGGCGCTCCTCGACGCGCTCGACGATGGCGTCGACCTCGCCATCGGCAACCGGTTCGCCGTGACCGACGACTACCAGGTCGGCAAGACCCGCACGGGGGCGATCCGCCTGCTGCGGTTCCTGGTCCACCTGCTGACCGGCAAGCACATCACCGATCCCTCGTCCGGCTTCCGCGGCTTCTCGGCAACCATGTTGCAGTTCTTCGCCGTGCACTACCCGGTGGAGTACATGGAATCCGTGGAGTCGTTGATCCTGGCGGACGGCGCCGGGTTCACGGTGCGCGAGGCCCCGGTCCACATGACCCAGCGAGCCGGCGGCGAAGCCTCCACCAAGCACCTGCGCCTGGCGTACCACTTCCTGCGCTTGCTGGTCGTGATGTCGGTGTCCAAGGGGGCGATGCGGCGGGCGAGCCTCCCCGGGGCTTCGTCGACCCGCCCGGTCGACGTCGGCCAGGACATCTCGCCGCCGAAGGCGGGCACCCCGTGAACACGCGGGTGCAGGTGCTGTGGATCGCGCTCGCAGTCGTGCTGCTGGCGGCGGTCGCCGTTCTGCTGGTGCTCGTCCGTCGGCGGAGGTTGCGGGGCAAGTACGGCTTGTTGTGGATCACGGTCGCATTGGCGCTCATCCCGCTCGCGTTGTTCCCGAGCTTCGTCGACTGGCTCGCGCGCAAGATCGGCGTCCAGTACGCGCCGGCGGTGATCTTCCTCGCATCGATCGGGCTGCTCATGTTCGTGGTCATGCACTACAGCTGGGAGCTGTCGCGGCTCGAAGAGCGCTCTCGGACGCTCGCCGAGGAGGTCGCGCTGCTTCGCAGCGAGCTCGCCGAGCTGCGCGAGACGGATCGTGAGGACGAAGATCCCGCCGAGGTGTCGAGCGACTAGGTCCGAAGGGCGAGCAGTCGTGATGGTCGGGCGGGTCAGCGTTTGGTGCGGGTGCTCGCCTCAGAAGACCACATACGCCAGTCCAATGACCGCAAGGCCGACCAGCGACGCGATCACCGCCACCGAGGTGACCCGATTCGCCTGCTTGAGCTGACAAAGCTCCCCGTCGGACACATCAGGCTGTCGAGCAACTGCTCGAAGCCGCAACCCCACGATCCCTCGAAACAGACACCCGAAGACGGTTGCTACGCCGAAGAACACGAGCACGGGCACCATCAGCAGAAGCGCTCCCAACCGACAGAGTTGCTCGCCTCATCATCGCACGGGTCGCACGGATCAGGGTCGACGACAACCCTCGTCAGAGGACGGGCAGACGCTCCATGACACGGCACTAGTTCGATCCAGTTCGCGACGGATCCACCGGCGACCACGTCGGCAGGTCGACCAGCGAGTCGACGCGTTCGGCCAATGGCGCGCCGGGTGCCGCCGCGAGCAGTGCGCACACCCGGTCGAAGCTCCGGCGCCGGTTGATCCACTGCAAGGGGCTGAACAACGGGTTCGCGTCGCGCACCACGTAGAAGGGCTCGCCGGGGTCGAAGTCGTACGGGTGGAAGTAGAGCCACGGCACCGGCCCGAGGTCGCCTGCCGCGACGAGGCGGCGGGTCACGGCCCAGGGCAGGACCCGGAGGTACATACCGCCGAGGGGGAATCGCACCTTCCCCCGACCGAGCAACGGCGCCGGCAGCTCGACGAGGCCGGACGGCCACCGGAACGGCGCGGTCGGAGCGCCGGGGTAACCGAACAGCGGGCTGCCGTGGGGCAGGACGCTCGACGAGTACCAGAACCCTGCGTCGGCCAGGGCGTCGCCGGCCCACGGGGTCTCGGCAGTCAGTGAGAACTGCGGCGCCCGGAACCCGCTCACCTCGGTGCCGGTGAGGTCCTCGAGCTGCTCACGTCCGCGGCGCGCTTCCTCGGCCAGTCGATCCGCGCCCACCTCGCGCAATGGCACATGGCGAAGTCCGTGCAGCGCGACCTCGTGGCCGCGACGGGCGATCTCGGCGACGAGCTCGCGATGGCGGTCCGCCTCGTCGCCGACGACGAAGAACGTGCCCCGCCAAGACCGCGCGTCGAGGAGATCGAGCAGGCGACGGGTCGCGTCGGGGAAGCGGAGCTCCGCGGTGTCGTCGCGACGATGGTCCTCGACGTCGCAGGTGAACGTGACGGCAGCGACCATCAGTAGGCGTCCATGTCGAGGAACTCGAAGGTGTCGAGTCGGAAGCCGTGCTGGGGAGCGCGGTCGGTGAGCCCGCGGTAGATGAGGTTGAGCGGGGCGGGTTGCAGTCGGCGCGGCGGGCGGATCCCGCGGACACGCGCCCGCGCGTTGAACCCGGCGTACACCGCCATCGGCGCGCCGTGGTACCGGCCGATCGCGCCGATCATCGGGCCGGCATCGAGGCGCCGGCCATGCAGGTCGTCGCGAGGGATCAGCTTGACGATCACCGCCGCCGGCACCGGGCCGAAGTGTGATCGCACGCTGATCGCGACGAGGTCGTCGGTTCGGTGCAGGTGGAACGGGTCGATGTTCGGCGCTCCCAGCCGCCAGCGGAGATACTCGGTGGTGGGGCGGTTCCGCCAGCCCCAGTCGACGGGATGATCGAGCCCCGCGGTCACCTCCGCGAAGCGTTCCGACTCGAGGAAATCGCGGTCGACGCACCAGTGCTCGGCGCCAGTCGCAGGATGCAGGAGCGCGGCCGGGATGACGCGGACCGGCAGCGGGCCCAGCAGCCGGAATCCGAGGCGTTTGACGACCGGCGGGGTCGAGTTCTCGTTGGTCACGCCGATGATCCCCTGCGCGCCGTACTCCTCGGCGCACCGTGCGTAGATCTCCTCGGCGATCGACCAGAACATCCCCTGACGTTGCGCCACGCTCCGGGTCACCGCGTTGAGGGAGAACACCATGCGCATCGGGCCGTCCGCGGTCCGGTACTGCTGGGGGATCACCGCGTAGTGGGCGTCGACGCGCTCGCCGGTGCGACGGAACCCGTAGAAGCCGTCTCCGAAGGGGTTCTCGTGGTAGAGCCACCGCAGGTGCGACTCGTCGGCCCAACGCCGGTCCGGCAGCTCGACGTTGAGCAGGTCCGTGGCCTCGACGAGCGTGCCGTCGTGATCGGTGCGAGTGAGGGTCATGTCGAAACGTGCAGCTCGGAGTCGGTCTCGGGATCGGTCCTGACGTCGACCGGATCTGCCGACCGGTCGCGCCCGGACCACCAGGCGTCGATCGCGATCGACGCCAGCAGGATCTCACAGATGTCGACCGGCACCCGGTAGCGGGTCACCCCGAAGGTCATCGCCGCGGTCACGGTGACGGCCACCACATGGGCGAGCAACGGCACCAGCGTCACTCGCCGGCGCCACAACACGACCGCGCCGGCCACGGCCACCGGCAGCAGGGCCCAGTGCACCACCAGCCCGAGCGTCGAGGGCAGCCGGCCGCGGCCCTCCACCTGCCAGTTGATCCGGAGGGTGTCGAACGGCCGGTACAGGTCGTACATGCGGGCCACCCGTGCGACCGCCACGACGGGGACCCGACGCAGGTGGTCGGTGGCATAGCCGAGCGCGGTGGCGCGGGCGACGAGGTCGATCTCGGAGTCATCGAGCACGTCCTTGCGCAACGTCACGCCGATCTCGTCGCCGGCTCCGACCTCGGCGTCCGGATCGCGCACGTCGACGCCGCTGACGGTCACGGCACCAGCCTCGATCAGGCGGGTTGCCAATCCGTCGGCCTCGAGCCCGTCGTCGACGGCGTCGCCGAGGGTGGTGTCGCGCTCGGCCGCGAAGGTCCTCGGCATCTCGAAGCAGTGGGCCGCCCAGTAGCCGAGCGCCTCACCGAAGAACGTCTCGTCGCAATACGCCGACACGAGCACCGCGCCGGACCCGGTCGTCATCGCGCCGACGGGTGCCGCCTCGAAGCGGGCCTGGTTCCACACCAGCCACGGCGACCACATCACGAGGGCCACTGCGAATGCCACGGCGACCGAGCCGACCTTGCGTGCGATACCCAGGCCGCGGGCCCGCCACGCCAGCGGGATCATCGTCACCGGCACCAGCAGCTGTCCCTCGGCCCGGATCATCGCCGCCGCGGCCAGCGCCACCGAGAGGACGATGAGCGCGGAGGTCGTCGGAGAACGCCACCACCGGTAGGCGGCAAGGATCGTCCAGACCACCACCAGCGCGTACAACGACTCGACCTGGAGCATGCCGTCGTTGATCCACAACAGCGGATGCAGCGCGGCGATCACCGCCGCGATCAGGCCCGCCCGCTCGCCATGCGACCCGCCGACCATGTCGCGCACCGTCACCGCGATCAGTCCGATTGCGACCGTGCCGCAGATCGCGAACGCCACTCGAGCCGATGTGGGAGACGATCCGTCGGCGACCCGGAACGCGACCACGGCCACCACCGACGCGACGAGCACCACGCCGCCGACCAACGGCGAGAGGAAGCGCCGACACGCCCACGCCGCCGCCGCCAACACGACCAGCGCGACGAGCGCGGCCTGCCAGGTCGGCGTCGACGGCGAGCCGTACCTGGACAGCGCGCCCAGGAACATCGGATAGAGCGGCGGCTTGCCGGCGGCCTCGCGGACCCCGCCGCCCTCGAGGAACCAGGCCACGGGGTCCTTGAACCAGTGCCCGTCCGCGATCAGGGACCCCTGCCAGTAGCCGTAGACGGCGTCGCCCCACACCCGGAAGCAGTCCTCACCGGTCGGGGTCGTGGTGATCCGTGGGCAGGTGGGCCGGGCCACGAAGATCTGCGCGAGCCGGAGGACGAACCCGGCCCCGACAACTCCGAGCACCGCGACGGTGAAGCGCCGTGACGGCGCGCGCGTCACGCTGTCGCTCGAGCCGGTCGCCACGCCGGACGAGCCTAGGGGTCGCCCGCAGTGGCCACGGGACCCCTCCGGGTGACCACTAGCGTCCTGCGCCGTGCGCGTGCGTTGGCCGACCCGATCGGGGACCCCCAGATGGCGCCCCGACATCGGGGTCGTGGCGCTCGCCGTGGTCTCGTACGTGCCGTTGCTGCTGACCCATCGGGGCATGCTCGCCGCCGACACCAAGTCCTACCTCTATCTGAACCCGGGCAAGCTGCTGTCTCGAGCGCCCTACATGTGGGATCCGGGCGTGGGGCTCGGCACGGTCACCCATCAGAACATCGGCTACCTCTTCCCGATGGGGCCCTACTACGCGTTCATGGACTGGCTCGGCATGCCGGACTGGATCGCGCAGCGGCTGTGGATGGGCTCGATCATCTTCCTCGCCGGCCTCGGCGTGCGCTACCTGCTGCGCACGCTCGACTGGGAGGGCCCGGGCGTCACGGTCGCCACCTTCGCCTACGCCCTCAGCCCCTACCTCCTCCACTACATGTACAAGCACTCGGTCATCCTCCTGCCGTTCACCGCGCTCGGGTGGCTGCTCGCCTTCATGATCCGGTCGTACCGCTACGGCGGGTGGCGCGACCCGGCCCTCTTCGCGCTCGTCACGCTCGCGGCCGGTGGGGTCAACGCGACCTCGTTGCTGTTGGTGATGATCGGTCCGCTGCTGTGGCTTGCGCACGCGGTCGTGGTCGAGCGCGAGGTGACGGTCCGCAACCTCTTCGCCCCGATGGCCCGGATCGGGGTGCTCACCCTGGCGACGTCGTTGTGGTGGATCGCGGGGCTGAGCGCCCAGGGCGCCTACGGCATCGACATCCTCCGCTTCACCGAGACCTACCGGACCGTCGCCAACGCGTCGTCGGCCGCCGAGGTCGTGCGGGGGATGGGCTACTGGTTCTTCTACGGCACCGACGCCATGGGCCCGTGGTTCGACAGCGCGGTCACCATGACCGAGTCGTTGCCTGCGCTGGCGATCAGCTACGCGGTGCCACTCGTCGCCCTGGCCGCGGCGCTGCTCACCCGCTTCCGCTACCGCGTGTACTTCGTCGGCCTCGGGATCGCGGGCCTCGTGGTCTCGGTGGGCTCCCACCCCTTCGATTCCCCGTCGGGTTACGGCGGCTTCTTCAAGGCCTGGACCGCGACGGCCTCCGGCCTTGCCTTCAGGTCCACACCCCGGGCCCTGCCCCTGCTCGTGCTGTCCTCGGCGGTGTTCATCGGCGCCGGCGTCGCCGCCGCGGCACGACTCGTGCCGCGCCGACGCACGGCGTTCGCCGTCGCGGCGCTGCTGTTGGTGATGGCCAACCTGTCGCCAATGTTCACCGGTGACATGGTCGACGAGTTCCTCGAACGACCTGACCCGGTGCCTGACGGCTGGGCCGACGTCGGTCGCCGGCTCGACGAGGGCGACCGGGGAACTCGGGCCCTCGAGGTGCCCGGCATCGAGTTCGCCTACTACCGCTGGGGCTCGACGATCGACCCGGTGACCCCCGGGCTCACCGACCGCGACTTCGCGGCCCGCGAGCTGGTGCCGTGGGGTTCGGACGCCTCGGCCGACCTCATCAACGCGATCGACGGGCCGATGCAGGACGCGAGCTTCGCCCCGGTGGCGTTCCCGCCGCTGTTGCGGCTGCTGGGCGTGGGTGACCTCGTGGCCCGCAACGACCTCGAGTACGAGCGCTACCGCACTCCCCGGCCGAGGATCCTCACCGACTGGCTCGACCGTGCGACCGGCCTCGGTGAGCCGGAGGGATTCGGCGGCACCGAACCGAATCGTGCCACCCCGTCGAACCCGCTCATCGACGACATCGAGCTGGCCATCCCCCCCGACGCCCGCGAGCCGTCACGGGTCGAAGTGCGCGAGGTGACGGGCCCCCGACCGATCGTCCGCCCGGTCACCCCGACGTCGCCGATGATCGTGAGCGGGAACGGGCAGGGCCTGGTCAGCGTGTCCGAGGCCGGGTGGCTCGATCCCGACCGGCTGACCGTCTACTCGGGCACGGTCACCCACGACCCGCCCACCCTCGACGAGCTGCTCGGCGAGGCGGCGACGCTCGTGGTCACCGACACCAACCGCAAGGCAGCGCGCCGCTGGGGCGCGGTGCGAGACAACGACGGCTACACCGAGATGGACGACGAGTCGCCCCACCGCGACGACCCGACCGACAACCGCCTGGTGCTCTTCCCCGAGCGGGTGGGCGACACCGACGTGCAGACGGTCACGATCCAGGAGGGGCCCCTGCGCGTCGAGGCGTCCGACTACGGCAACCAGCTCACCTACACCCCCGGCGATCGCGCCGCGTTCGCGGTGGACGGCGATCCCACGACCGCTTGGAAGGTCGCGGCGTTCGCCGATGCGACCGACGAGCACATCGAGCTGACCTCGACGGACGGCCCGATCGAGGAGGACCAGGTCCGCCTGGTGCAGGCCCAGCGCTTCGTGAACCGCTGGATCACGCGCGTGCGGCTCACCTTCGACGGGGACCGATCGGTCGAGCGGACCCTGGATGCCTCGTCACGCTCGCCCGAGGGGCAGCTCATCGACCTCGGAGGCGATATCGGTGTGGACGCGTTCGACAGCCTGCGGATCACCGTCCTCGAGACCGATCCGGGCGACCTGCCCCGCTACCGCGGGATCAGCGGCGTCGGCTTCGCCGAGATCGACCTCGGCGGCCGGGTCGTGACCGAGGTCGTGCGGCCACCGACCGACCTGATCGACGCGGTCGGCGACGACCTCGACCAGCACGACCTGAGCTACGCGTTCCGACGCCGCCGGGCGAACCCGGCCGAGCCCGTCGTCGGCAGCGAGGAGCTGGTGATGCGACGCCAGGTCGAGCTGCCATCGGCGCGTCGGTTCGGGTTCAAAGGGGCGGTCCGGATCAACAGCACCGTCGCGGACGACCGCGTCGACGCCCTGCTCGGCATGCCGACGGCGGCCGAGGGCGGGTGGTCGATCACCTCGTCCGGGAGGCTGAGCGGTGACGTGGCGTCCCGCGGCTCGAAGGCGTTCGACGGCAACCCCGAGACGGCATGGCAGTCCGACATCGGCGTGGGAACGGGATCGTGGCTGCAGGTGCAGACCGCTGCACCGAGGCCCGTCATCGTCTCGTCGATGCGGGTCCAAAATGACGGGAACCACTCGGTGCCCAGCCGGCTGCACTTCGAGGTCGACGGCGTCGCGGGCGAGTCGTTCGAGCCGACCGTCGACACCGAGAGCGGCGAAACGGTCCTCACCTTCCCTCCGTTGTTCGTCACCGCGTCCACCGTGCGCATCGTGGTCGACGAGGTCCGCCGGGTCACCCAACCGAGCTGGCTCACCGGCCGTCCCGACACGATGCCGGTGGCGATCGTCGACGTCGACACTGCGGGCACGGTCACGGTCCCCTGGCCGTCCGAACGGGTGCCCGCAACGTGTCGGGCGGACCTCGTGGCCGTCGCAGGATGGCCGATCGGTGTGGCCCTCGATGGCACGGTCGCCGATGCCGAGGCCGGCAACACGATCAACCTGGTCCCCTGCACCCCCGACGCGACGGTCGAATTGCCGGCCGGGGAGACCCTGGTCGCGACCGCGGATGGCCGCACCACCGGGGTCGACGTCGACCGCTTCGATCTCGCCTCGGCTGCATCGGCCCCGATCGCGGTGACCGAGGCGCAGGTCCCGACCTTCGACGTGGAGCGCATGAGCCGCGTCAGCGAACGCGTCGAGGCCAACGACGTGACGGGCCCGTTCTGGTTCGTGCTCGGCCAGAGCCAGAACGAGGGCTGGCGGTTGCGGGTCGACGGCGAGGATCAGGGCCCCTCGATGCTGGTCAACGGATACGCAAACGGGTGGCTGGTCGACCCCGGTGACGCGACCAGCCTGCAGATCGAGCTCGACTGGACGCCACAGCGACGAATCTGGATCGCACTCGGCCTGTCCGGGCTCGGACTGATCGCCTGTCTGGTCCTGTTGCTGCCGCGGTTCGCCGGTCGCGGCGAAACGGCGACGTCACGGCGTCGACCCCGACTCGCCCCGTACGCGATCTCCCCGCTCGAACGCTTCGGCGCGCCGGTGGCCCGACGGGCCGCGGTCGTCGCGTCGGTCGGCCTCGGGGTCATCTCGCTCGTGCTGTTGCCGTGGTGGTGGGCCCCGGCCATCGCCGCGGCGACGTGGTTCGGGTTGCGCTCGCGGTGGGGTTGGCCCGCGCTGCGGATCGCCGCGCTCGTCCTGCTGGCGGTCGCTGCCGCCTACGTCGTGGTGCGCCAGTGGCGGGTGGGCTACGTCGACGACTTCGACTGGCCCCAGCACTTCGAGGCGGTCCACTGGCTCACGATGGCCTCGTTCGTGCTCCTCGGCGCCGAGACGGTCGTGGAGATGCTGCGCGGCGGCTGGCGGCGCGACGCCGGATTCGAGGGTTAGCCGAGGAGCGGAGGCGAAGAAGCCCGAAGGGCGAGCCTGAGCCGAAGCGACGAGGCCATCAAGACAGCGGCTTCTCGGCGATCGCGAACAGCACCAAGGTGGACGAATCGATCTCGTCGGTGAGGAAGAACTCCTCGTCGGTGATGCCGCTGTTGCCCGCGACCTGATCCTTCACCAGGAACCGGTACGCCACTCGACGGCCGACTGCGTGGAGCTGCACGAACCACGAGCGCGGCAGCTTGTGGCGCAGATCGAACACGTCGAGGCGCAACAGGCGCTGGGCCATCTTCCGCCGCTTCTCGAAGTCGGCCTTGACCGCCGCGGTGGCGTCGAGCCCGATGATCGTCACCTCGGCGAAGTGCTGCGACAGCATCTCACGGAGGTCGTCGGGCTCGAACAGGTAGACGTGGTACGGGTTCTCGAAGTCCGCCGGGGCGTTCGGGGTGAGGAAGTAGGCCGATCCGCCCGGGCGCAGCACCCGGGCCACCTCGCTGACGTGGAACGACGGGTCGACGAAGTGCTCGATCAGGTGCGACGAGCAGACGTGGTCGAAGGAATCGTCACGAAGGCCGAGGGCCGACCCGTCGCCGCAGGCCGTCACCAGGCCCACATCACGGCGGGCCCGGTAGGCCGCGGCGGCCGTGGCGGGGTCGTAGTCGATGCCGACGAGGCTGCGATCGGGCGAGGCGAACGTCGCCGTCCCATCGCCCAGGCCACATCCCAGGTCCAGGAACCGACCGGGGCCGATCCGAGACCGCACTTCCCGGTAGCCCGCAGCGTGCAGGGCCAGCAGAGAATCGGGCGTCTCGCCCTCGATCGGTCGTTCTCCGGTCAGCTTCATGCGAAGGCTCTCAGGGCGGGGCCGCGGATGCACGGGTCGGGCGACGGCGCCGCCCTACCATAGTGGGCCGTGTCCGCTCCCCGACCGATGCGGACCTACGACGACGGGCACTCGGAAGGGACCAAGGTGCCGGCACCTCACGCCTCGGATGCGACCCTGAAGGAGCTCGGCGATCTGGCCGCCGAGTCCGGCATCGCGCACCTCCACATGCTCGCCTGGCGCGACCTCGACGACGTCGAGGCCGGTGGCTCCGAGCTGCATGCCGACCGGGTGGCGGGGATCTGGGCCGAGTCGGGGCTGAAGGTGACGATGCGCACCGCGTACGCCCCCGGCCGCCCACAGCGAACGGTGCGATCCGGCTACACCGTGATCCGCAAGGCCGGCCGCTACGGGGTGTTCCCCCGCTCGGTCGTCTCCGAGGTCACAGGCCGGCTCGGCCCGTGCGACGCCTTGGTCGAGATCTGGAACGGGATGCCGTTCATGTCGCCGGTGTGGTGGCGCGGGCCCCGTGCGGTGTGGATCCACCACGTGCACGGTCCCATGTGGGGCATGACGCTGCCTCCTGCACTCGCTCGCATGGGCGTCGTGCTCGAGGAGCGGATCGCGCCCAAGTTCTACCGACGCAGCCCCATCGTGACCCTCTCGGAGTCGTCGCGGCGCGAGCTGGTCGACGAGATGGGGTTCGGCGAGTCGCGGGTCTCGGTCGTCCACCCCGGTGTCGAACCGACCTTCTCGCCGGGCGGCACGCGCTCGCCCAACCCGATGGTGCTCGCGGTGGGACGGCTCGTCCCGGTGAAGGACTTCCCGCGACTGCTGCGCGTGATGTCGCGAGTGCGCGGGTCCGTGCCCGACGTCGAGCTCGTCATCGCGGGTGAGGGATACGAGCGCGACGCACTCGAGCAGATGGTCACCGACCTCGACGCCGGCGACTGGGTGTCGCTCCCCGGACACCTGCGCGACGACGAACTGATCGACCTCTACCGGCGTGCGTGGGTGCTGGCCTCGACGTCGGTTCGCGAAGGCTGGGGCATGACCCTCACCGAGGCCGCAGCCTGTGCGACACCGAGCGTGGCGACGCGGATCGCCGGTCACGAGGACGCCGCGGTCGACGGCACCAGCGGCCTGCTGTGCGACACCGACGACGAGCTCGTCGATGCCCTGACCCGGGTGCTCCAGGACACGGCGCTTCGTGACACGCTCTCGAGCGGCGCACTCGCCCGCGCGGCGGAGCTCACCTGGGAGTCCACGGCACTGGGCACCTTCCGCGTGCTCGCGGCGGACGCACTCCGGCGCCGGTGAGCCGACCCTGATGCTGACCGACACCCGCTCCACCGCCGACACCATCACCCGGGCACCAGAGGCCCCCGCGGTCGAGCGATCCCCGTCGTTCGCGCACCAGCCCGCCCTCGACGGGCTCCGCGGCATCGCGGTCGGCACGGTGTTGCTCTTCCACGCCGGCATCTCATGGGCCGCTGGCGGCTTCGCCGGCATCGACGTCTTCTTCGTGCTGTCCGGGTTCCTCATCACCACGTTGCTGCTCGCCGAGGTCAACCGCACGGGCACGATCTCACTGCGCGACTTCTGGGCCCGGCGCGCCCGACGGCTGCTCCCCGCGCTGTACATGGTCCTCATCGTCGTCGCGCTGGGCGCGTGGCTGGTCGCCGCCCCGAGCGAGCTCGGAGGGATCCGCCGCGACGGCCTCGCCACGCTGTTCTACGTCAGCAACTGGGCCCAGATCGGCGAGAACGTCGGCTACTTCGACCGGTTCACCACTCCGTCGCCGCTCCTCCACACCTGGAGCCTGGCGGTCGAGGAGCAGTACTACCTCGTGTGGCCGCTCGTGGCGCTGCTCGTGATCCGCATCGGACGACCCGTCTGGGTCGACGCCGCCGACCGGCGCCGGCAGCGTTGGGAACGCAGCGCCCACCGACGGCTGGGCACGGTCGCCGCGATCGGTGCCGGCCTGTCGGTCACCGCGATGGCCGTGCTGTCACTGCGCGGCGCCTCGATCGACCGCATCTACCTCGGGACCGACACCCGCGTCTACGCGCTCTTGATCGGCAGCTGGCTGGCGGTGCGCCGCTGGGGCCGATGGGGCGAGCCCAGCGACGGGCGGCGCCGTCCCGCGAGTCGGGCGCTCGACCTCGCAGGCTTCGCCGGCCTGGCGTTCGTGGCGTTGTTCACCGCACGCCACTGGGACGACGACCTGCTCAACCGCGGCGGCTACTTCCTGCTCACGATGGCGGCCGCCGCGGCGGTGGCAGCCGCCACCCAGCCCGGTCGCGGCCTGACCACCGCGGTGCTCGACGTGGCACCACTGCGGTGGCTCGGTCGGATCTCCTACGGCGCGTACCTCTGGCACTGGCCGATCTTCGTGTACCTCAGCCCGCGGCGCTTCGACATCGGGTTCTGGCCGCTGACGATCCTCCGGCTCGCCGTCACCCTTCTCTTTGCGACGCTGAGCCTCCGGCTGATCGAGCGGCCCATGCGCCAGCTCCCCCGCATGCCGCGTTGGGTGCTGCCCGTCAGCACGGTGGGCGTCGCCATCGCCATCCTCGCGGCCACGGCCGCCGCGGTGCCCACCGACACCGAGCGCTTCGCCCGCGATGCCGCCGCCAACGCCGCGCCTCCTCCCGTCGAGGAAGAGCGGCCGGTGCCTCCCGCCACCACCAAGGTGTTGATCGTGGGCGACTCGCTCGCCGCGTCGGTGGCGCGATCGTGGCCGGTCGGAGGTCCGGTGACCGTCGTCGACCGCTCGTTCCCGACCTGTGGCCTCGCGACCGAGAAGGCCCAACCACCGCCCTGCGGTGACTGGCGAACGGTGTGGCCGGCGGCGGTCGCGGAGGTCCGGCCCGACGTGACGTTGCTCGTGGCGAGATCGTGGCACCCGTTGTCACAGAACCCCGAGCTCGACGTCGACTACACCCTCGACATCGCCCGACCGAACAACCTGCTGATCGACGACCTGCAGGCGGTCGCCTCCGCCGCTGCCGCGAGCGGCGGGGCCCTTGCCATCGCGACCCTGCCCCGCACCGCGGTCGACCCGGGTGAGGACGCGGTGTCGAAGATGTTCTCGAGCGTCGCGCTGCAGATGGCCACCTCCCAGCCCGACCGGGTCGCGGTGCTCGACCTCGCGGCGGGCGGCACCGAGCTTTGCTCGACTGCCGCTGCTGGCCTCGGGCCGGGCGCGGCGGGCGTCGAACTGGGCGCGTTCGCCGGGCCCACCGTCACCGCCCGTCTCGCCACTGAGCTGCGCCAGGGCCACCTCGATCGTTGGAGCGTGGCGAACGGTGAGGCGGGAGCCGCCGCGGACGTGACCAAGGTCCTGATGGTCGGCGACTCGGTCGGCTGGTCGCTCGGCTCCTACTGGTACGGCCAGACCGGCCGGCCCGCGCCCGAGGATCCGATCAGGCTGTGGAACCGGGCGCAGTTCTTCTGCGAGCTCGACGACGGCCCGCGTGTCGAACGCAGTGGGAAGGTGGACCTGTCCGAGAAGTGCCGGAACTGGCGCACCGACTGGGCGCGCTACGTCACCGAGTTCTCTCCCGACGTCGTGGTGATGATGGTGGGGAGCTGGGAGGTGTTCGACCGGCGCATCGGCGGCGAGCTGTTGAAGTTCGGTCAACCCGCGTATGACGC
>DATEEV010000283.1:0-6401 GCA_035281005.1 Microthrixaceae bacterium
GCCGCTCCCGGATCTCGACGTGCTGCGCGCGTTGCAGGAGCGGGGTCTGCTCTTCGAGCTGATGGCCCACCCCGACGAGCTCGAGGTCGCGGCGAAGGGCCTCGAATCAGTCGACGACCTGGTGGTCGTCGTCGAGCACACCGGGTGGCCCCGGTCCACCGATGACGAAGAGGTGGCGCTGTGGCGAGCCGGCATGCGCGCCCTGGCCGGGCTCGGTCACCGCGTCGTCTGCAAGCTGTCCGGTCTGGCGATGCCGCTCGGATCGATGAGCCCCGACGCGTTCGCCCCGTGGCTCGAGTTCGCGATCGACACCTTCGGCGTCGACCGGTGCCTGTTCGCCAGCAACTTCCCCGTCGACGGCCTGCACGGGACCTTCGACGAGTTGTACTCCGCGTACGCGGAGGTGACCTCCGGCGTGGACGATGAAGCCCGCGACCGGCTCTTCGCCGCCAACGCCGAGCACGTCTACCGCTGCTGATCCGGGCGAGCGGTGCCCGGTCGGGGTGACCTGGGGGTCTCGGCCTCAGTCCTCGGTGAGATTGCCGACGCGGAGGCTGTACGGATCTCCGCTGGCTGACACCGCAGTAAAGGCCCGGACCTCGATCAGGAACGTTCGGACGTCGTCGGCCCCACACGTTCCGTCCCAGGAGAAGGTGATCTGCTCCACGGCGGTCCCATTGGCGGTGGAAATGGCGGCGACTTGGGTCGGGCTGTTCCAGAGGTACAGGTCGACATCGGCCGCACCACCTGGCGTGAGCGTGAAGGTGGCGGAGATGCGCTCACCGAACAGGCAGGTCCCGCCGGGGTCATCGGCGGTGATCTGGAACCAATCACTGTCGCCGGAACACGTCACGCCGTTGAAGAAGCTCGTCCCGCCCTCGTGCAACCTGCTCAGCACGGCAGGCGCCGTGGGAGAGTCGATGCCGGTTCCGAACTCGGTGTCGGGGCACGGGACGGTCGTCGTCGTGGTCGACGTCGTGGTCGACGTCGTCGAGGTCGTGGTGGTCGAGCCGGCGACGCACGAGTAGACCTCGGTGCCGTCCGGTTGCACATCCACCTGGATCGTCCCGCTACCGGATCCCACGACGAAGCTGCCGTCCCCATTCGGGCTGCACGACCGTCCGGCCAGTCCGGTCCCGGTCGAACCGCCTTCCGATGCTGGGACGCAGGCCGCGACCAGCCCGACCACCAGCGCGGACATCACCGCGAAGAACATCATTCGGCGCATGAAGCACCCTCCCCATCCCACCGCGGCCCCAGCCGCTCGCCAATCCGCTGCACGATGCCTGAGCGGCACCCTGGTTGTCAATCAGCGATGCGACCTCCAGATCGCTTCGTTGGAGTCGGGCGCCGGAACACCTCGTCCGGTGATGGTCAGGTCAGCATCGAGTCGCGGCCGGCGTCGCTGAACGAACCTCGGAGCTCGACGGCGTCGGCGGCGACGAAGGGTCGGTAGGAGTCGGCGCCGGGAGGCCGCCACCAGATCTCGTCGGCCGCTTCCCACCGCTCGGCGCGCAGAGGCTTGCGATCCAGCTTGCCCGTCGCGGTCAGTGGGATCGCGTGGACGACGCGAACGAACCGCGGCGCCCACTTGGTTCCGAGGTCGGGTTGCGCGGCGAGGAACTCGGTGAAGGCGTCGGGATCGAACGTCGCGCCGGCGTCGAGCTCGAGCGCGGCCATGACCTGGTCGCCCATGCCCGGATCGGGCACGCCGTACACCACGACCGAGGCGACACCGTCGAACCTGCCGAGGATCGCCTCGATGGGCCCCGCGGCGAAGTTCTCTCCGTCCACGCGGATCCAGTCCGAGGTCCTGCCGGCGAAGTAGAAGGTGCCGTCGTCGTCGCGGTACCCGAGGTCGCCCGTCCAGAACCAGCCGTTGCGCCCACGCTCGCGACTCGCCTCCTCATTGGCGTAATAGCCCTCGAACGACGACAACCCGTCGCGCCGCACGATCTCTCCGATCGCGTCGGTGGCGTTGAGCAAGTCCCGTTCGGGGCCGAACTTCGCGCGAGGGCACTCCTCGAGCGTCTCGGGATCGAGCACGACCACGTCGGTGCCCTCGGCCGGTCGCCCCAAGGCCTCCTTCGGCATCCCCGGAAAACCCTGGATGACCAGACCGCCCTCGCTCGAGCTGTAGCCCTCCACCACATAGCAACCGAAGCGACGTCGGAACTCCCGCCGATCCCGTGGTGACGCCTCGGATCCCAGGCAGAACGTCAGCAGGTTGTCGGCGTCGTCGGGGCTGGGTGGCTGAGCGAGGATGTACGACAGCGCGCGGCCGACGTAGTTGAACGAGGTCACGCCGTGTCGGCGGACGTCGGACATGAACGTCGAGGCGGAGAACTTCGGCTTCAGTACGACGGACGCGCCGGAGGCGAGGCCGGGGAAGAGGCTGGCGAGGAGTGCGTTGCCGTGGAACAGCGGCATCGCGCAGTACAGGACGTCGTTCGGGCCGTACGCCTCGGCCGCCGCAGCGACCGTACGGGCGGCGCGTCCCTGGCTCATCCGGACCGCCTTGGGGGCCCCGGTCGAGCCGGACGTGAAGATCAGCACGTACAGCGTGTCGGGCCCGGGTAGATCCCTCGGCGGCGGAGCGTCTCGATGGTCCGCGACCGCATCCAGCCAGTCGCGGTCGTCGATCACGCGGACCGGGGCACCGAGGTCGAGACCGTCGAGCAGGTGGGCCTGGGTGGTATCAGTCAGCACGATCTCGCAGTCGGTGTGGCGGATGTCGCGGGCGAGCTCCTCACCGCGCCGGGTCGGGTTGATCCCGACCACCACACTTCCGCTGAGGGCAGCGGCGCCGAGGAGGAACACGAACTCGGGGACGTTCTCGAGCAGCACGCCGATGTGTCGACCGGCGACGCCGATCTCGTCGAACAGGTCGGCGCGTGCGGCGGACTCGGCCACGACCTGTCCCCAGGTCCAGGTCTGGCCGTCGGTCACGATCCCGGGGTTGGTGTCGCCGGCACGGGCGACCAACAGCTCGGCGATCGTCTCCATCGGACGCCTAGGTCGTCAGGATCGAGACGCCGGCGGTGCCGGGCGCGCCGTAGAGCTGGGCGTAGCCGACCCTGGGCTCACCGGGAACCTGACGTTCACCGGCGGTGCCGCGGAGCTGATGGACGAGCTCGTGGACCTGGCGCAGGCCCGACGCGCCGATGGGCTCGCCGTTCGCGATGAGGCCGCCGTCGGTGTTGACCGGCATCGGGCCGTCGATCTCGGTCGCGCCGTCGGCGATGAGCTGCTCCTGGTCACCATCGGCGCAGAATCCGTTCTCGGCCATGTGGATGATCTCGGCGCCGGCGTCGGTGTCCTGTAGTTGGATGACGTCGACGTCGGACGGCCCGAGACCGGCCTGTTCGTAGGCGGCCTTGGACGCGTAGACGGTCGGCGCGGCGTCCCGTTCGATCGCCGCCCACGGCGCGTGGACCTCGAAGGCGCCGAAGCGACGGGTGCGCAGCGTGGTGGCCCTCAGGTAGATCGGCGTCGACGTGTACCGGTGGGCGATGTCCGCGTTGCACAGCACCACCGCGGCCGCACCCTCGTCGGGGGCGCAGAACATGTAGTGGGTGAGCGGGTAGTTCAACATCCGCGAGGCGAGGACCTCCTCCTCGCTGACGGGCTTGCGGCGGAAGGCGTTCGGGTTGAGCGCGCCGTTGCGGTACCCCTTGGCCGCGACCTTGGCGAGGGTCTGGTGGCTGATCCCGTGGTCGTGCATGTACCGGTTGATCTTCATCGCGAAGAACTTGGTGGTGAGGAAATGGCCGATCTCGCCGTACCAGGGCGGTGCCGCGTAGTCGACCGGGTCCGACGTGAACGCGCCGGCCTGGTGCTTGTCCATGCCGACCGCGACCCCGATGTCGTACTGACCGGAGCGGATGGTCTCGGCTGCGAGCTGCAGCGCGGTCGCCGCGGTGGCGCAGCCGTTGTAGACGTCCATGAACGGGATGCCGGTCAGCCCGACCCGGCTGGTCACCGCGTCGGGGTTGTCGACCTCGAAGCTGCCGCCGAACGCGAACTGCACCTCGGGCCACTGCATGCCGGCGTCGGCCAGCGCGGTGCGGATCGCATCCGCGCCCATGTCGATGGCCGACTTGTCACCCCAGCGGCCGAACGGGTGGAGCCCCACCCCGATGATCGCGACGTCGGTCATCTCAGGCCTCCTGCTGGCTGTCCGGGGACGGCGTGAACGCGAACGTCATGACCTCGGTGCCATCGGGGTCGGTCCGGAACGGGATGATCACCAGCTCCATCGCCATGCCGATCTGCAACCTCTCCGGGTCGGCCTCGGTCAGCCGGCCCTCGATCCGCACCTCGTCGCCCAGCTCGACCATCCCCACCCCGTAGGGCTGGAACGTCTCCTGGGTCTCGCCCCCCGCGTACGGCTCCTTGGGGAGGAAGCCCTGGGTCGTGAACGTCCACAGCGTCCCGCGGCGGGGCAGGAGGTGCGCATCGACCTCGGTGGACCCGCACCGCGCGCACGAGCCCGTCTGCGGGAACGTCACCGCCGAGCAGTTGGTGCAACGGCCGCCGATCAGCTGCGGCTCGTCCGATGGCCATGTGAACACGTCGGGCGCGAAGGCGATCTGCTCAGTCGTCATTGGGCGCTCCCCTCTCTCGATCGGATGTGCACCGTAGGTCAGTGTTCCTCAGAGCTCACACTGGCGTTGCTCGGGCGTGGACGATCGTGGTGACCACGTCGGTCGACAGGTCGACCAGCTCGACCTCCACCGGGACGTCGGCCCCGTCGCCGACGACCTTCGTGCGCGTGCGGACCGGCCCCGCGCCGGTCTGGCCGAGATACCGCAGGTCGAGGTCGGTCACGACCACCGGACCGCCCGCGCGCCTGGCGAAGAGCTCCTCCGCCGCGGCCTCGGCGACGAGGGCGACCATCGCCCCCTGCAGGGTTCCGGCGGGGTTGAGCAGCGCCGCGGTGATCGGGACCTCGACCACCCCGGTCCCGGCATCGACGACCTCGATCCCGGCCGCGTCGCGCAGTGGCTGGGTCACGACCGTCGACGCGTCGAAGTGCTCGAGGATCTCCTCGACCGACAGGTGGATCTTCGGCGGGTCGCCCTCGCGGCGCGGCACCCGGGCGAAGCCGATCGCGCCGACACCGAGCAGCTCGCCGTTCTCGCAGACCAGGTCGACGGCTCCGGTCGCCGATCGCCGGCCCTCGCGCAGCAGGCGGAACTTCGCCGTCACGACCCCGTGCACCTCGATCGGACGGGTGCGAACGGTCATGTCGGTCGTGAACGCCCAGGCGTCGGGGTCGCGATCGAGCGGGATGCCGGCGACGCAGTCGACCAGATACGACAACACGCTGGCCCGGATCACGCCGTGGTGGAGCAGCGCCGGATGGGGCTCGATCTCGAGGAAAAGCTCGCCGTCGGTGACGCGTCCGGTGGCGCCGAGTTGGGCAGGCAGGCTCGTGATGTAGACGGGAAGGTCAGTCATGGGGGGTGTTTGCCAGGGGGGTCAGGGCATGATGCCGACGCGGGCCACCGGTGCGGCGGGCTCCTGGCGGCGGCGCAGCGCGCGTTCGAGTGAGTGCAACAACACGTTGCGAACTTCGCGCGGATCGATCAGCTCGTCGAATCCCATCGTCTCGGCCGACCGGAGCGACGCCGTCACCTCGCGTCGTCGCAGCTTGGCCGCGGCCTCGTCGTCGGAGCCCGTCGCCCGGCTCAGTGCCGCAGCGCCCATCGCGCCCATCGTCGCTCCGGGGAAGGCGAACACGCCGGACTGACCGTCGAACGGGATCATGCCCATGACCATCGACCCGAAGCCGTAGGCCTTCCGCACGGTGACCTCGAGCTTGATGGTCGTGGCGAGGGTCTGCGCCGCGTACATCCGTGCACCCTTGCGGAGGATGCCCTTCTGCTCGGACGCCTGGCCCGGCATCATCCCGGGGTTGTCCGAGAGGAACACCAGCGGGAGGTGGAACGAGTCAGCCACGGTGATGAAGTGGGCGGCCTTGTCAGCGGCGTCGGCGTCGATCGACCCGGCGAACACCGCCGGCTGGTTGGCGACGACGGCGACGGGGTGACCGCCCAGGTGGGCCAGCGCGCAGATCACCGAGCGCCCGAACCCGCGCTGCACCTCGAAGCACGATCCGGCGTCGAACACGACGTCGAGGACCTGACCCATGTCGTAGAGGCGCCGGCCGTTGCGGGGAACGATGTCGAGCATCTCCGGCACGTCGCGGGGGCCCGTGTCGTCGCTGTCGACGGATGCCGGATACGACCACGCCGAGTCGGGGAAGTAGCGCAGGTAGGAGCGCACGAGGTCGAGCGCCGCCGCGTCGTCGTCGGCGACGTCGTGCACCAGACCGCTGCGGATCGCGACGTCGGGGCCTCCGAGCTCCTCCTTGGTGAGGTCCTCGCCGATCGACT
>DATEEV010000284.1:0-2638 GCA_035281005.1 Microthrixaceae bacterium
GTACAGGCGCTCGAGGCGGTAGTACGCCCGGTCCTCCTCCACGAACACGTGCACGATCAGGTCGCCGTAGTCGAGCAGGACCCAACGCCGAGCATCGAGGCCCTCGACCGAGGACGGCTTCAGGTCGTGGCCGAGGAAGAGCTGCTCCTCGACCTCCTCTGCGATCGCCCCGACCTGTCGAACGTTGCGACCGGTCGCGATCACGAACACGTCGCAGATCCCGAGGATCTCGGCCACGTCGATCACGACGATGTCGGTCGCGCCCTTGTCGTCGGCGGCGGTCGCCGCGGCGCGGGCGAGGTCGGCGGCTCCGGGGACGGACGGGTCGAGGTCGCTCACCCGACGAAGTCCGCACCGAGCGTGACGGTGACGTCGTACGCGTCGGTGGGCCTATCGGACGGGGTCGCCGTGACGCCGAGCGCCTCGGCGACCTTCGCGCCGGCCTCCGCCGCCGCCGGATCGTGATACTCGACGGTGGTGACCGGGACGCCGAAACCGTCGGCGTTGCCGATGATCATGACCTGGCCGCCCGCACCGACGACCGGCCCGGTGGCACGCAACAGGAGGTCCTTGTCCTGGGTGCCGTTGAGGATGCGCACCCGCGGCCGCTGGCCGGGATAGGCGGACGACGGGAACGGGACGATCCTCGGCGTGAGCTGTGCCAGCGCCGCACCGTCAGGTCGATAGACGGCGAAGCCGCCCGTCCCGGGGACCGGCACGCGCTCGAGGGGCAGCGGCTGGAATCCGATCTCGCCTTCGGACAGGCCCCGCACCACTGAAGCCAGATCGACCGCCTCATCGCCCTCGCCGATCGGCGCCATCGTCGGGAGCGCGTTCGCACCGCCCGAACGGAGCGCCTCGAACCAGGCCTCCCACACGAGCTGGGCCCGTGACGCCCGGTTGATCTCCGACTCGCCCACTCCGACGACCTGCATGTACCGCACGAGCCCGGCCGGGTCGAGGGTGATCGGGCCGGCCTCGAACTCGGTACGCCGGTCGCCATTCTCGTCGGCGACGATCACCGCGTCGGGGTTGTCGATCGTCAGCGAGCCCACGGGCTGGTAGAGGGCGGTCTGCTGGTCGACGGTGAGCGGGGTCGACTGAGTGAGCCCCGCGCCCAGCAACCGTCCGACGGCGTCGGTGACTCCGGCCCATCCGCTCTGCTCGTAGACGGTGGCGAGGTTGATGGTCGAACCCTCGTGGGGGACGACGGTGACGCCGGGCACGAAGACGGCCGCGCCGCCCTTGCGACCGGCACCCTCGGCGAGCACGACCAGGTCGGCAAGGTCCCCGTTGCCGTCGAGCATGCCGAGCAGGCGGGTCGGGGTCGGGTCGACCTCGGCCTGGTAGCCGGGCGCGTCGGGGTCGCTCACCTGATCGAGCTCGTTCCCGCCCTTGACCTCCTTGGCGGTCTCCCATCCCTGCCAGGCGAGACCGGCCACGCCGACCACGAACAGCAGCGTCGCTGCCGCGTAGAGCCATGTGCCGGTCCTGCGACGTGACTCGACGACGATCATCTCGGTGTCGTCATCTCCCCCGCCGCGTCGACGGTCCCGCGCCCGATCACGGCTGACCGGCTTGTCCTCGTCGACGCGGGGATCGTCGGCTCCGGGCCGCTCGGTCTGCACGTCGGTCATCGTCGAACACCATAGAGGCCGTGCCGCGTGGCCACTGAGACCACGCCGTCGGCGACGAGCACGTCGAGAGGGCGCCCGTCGGCGAACCTCGCACGCAGGTCGCTGCTCGAGACGTCGACCGCCGGGACGTCGAGCACGTCGGTGCACCACTCGTCGGGCAGCGTCGCGCCCGCGCCGTCGACGCTGCGGCGAACGACCGCGACATCGACCAGCTCGGCCAGCTCGTCGGCGCGGTGCCAGGTCGGCAGCGACACCGCCGCATCCCACCCGAGGATGAGCACCGGGCGAGGTCCACCTTCCCCGGTGTCGAGCTCGCGCACCGTGTCGATCGTGTAGGTGGGCCCGCCCCGGGCGAGCTCGGTCTCACAGACCTCCTGGCCCTCCCACCCGTCGATCGCGGCCCGGACCATCTCGACGCGGGCCGAGCCGGGCGAGATCTCCCGACCCGCGGACTTCTGCCACGGATCGTTCGCGACGACCCACAGGACGCGGTCGAGCCCGAGCAGCTTGCGGGCCTGCACGGCGACCACGAGATGCCCCAGGTGCGGGGGGTCGAACGTGCCCCCGAAGATCCCCAGACGGGCGACAGGCATCCGGCCATGCTACGAGGCACCGCCACCCCCGAATCGGCGGGTGGGACGCCATTACGTGTCGGCGGCGACCGCCTCGACGTGGCGCATCCGGTCGAACTCATCGGCCACGGCGTCGTCCTCGGCTACCAGGGCGTCGAGGTCGGTGTCCGCGAACCCCATCACACCCATGTCGCGGAACGCGGCCTGGATCCGATCGCCGAACAGCCCGATGTCGCGGAGCACCGGCACGATCCGTTGGAACAGGAAGCCCCGGAACATGAGCTGGGTCTCGCTGTTGCGCACGTGGTCGGTGATCTCGTCGACCGGGAGGCCGAGTCGCTCCCACACCTCCTCGGCGAGGAAACGGTCACGCATGAGGTAGCAGGCCTCGACCGCGAACTCCTCCCGTTCGTCGCGCTCGGCCTGGGA
>DATEEV010000285.1:0-5938 GCA_035281005.1 Microthrixaceae bacterium
ACACCGTGTCGAGGTGCATGTGGGCCCGGTCCCTGGACATCACGCAGGCGATGACCCGCTCGGCCGCTCCCTTGCTGAAGAGCGCCTGCGCGATCTCCTCGATCATCCGACCCTGCGACAGCTCGCTCATCCCGATGAGCACCGCGCCGTTGCCGATCGGCATCACGTCGCCGCCCTCCATCGAGGCCAGGCCGAAGTCCTTGGTCTCGAGGCGGTCGTCGTCGCCGAGATGCGGGTACCAGAACTCGAAGTCGGCCTCGGCGAACATCGGGTGCGCCCGGTAGATCGCGCCGACGTTGTACGCCTCGCGACGGCGGGCCGGCCAGTACATGGGGTTGACCGACACGCCCCCGTAGATCCAGCACGACGAGTCCCGGGTGAACAGGGTGTTGGGGAGCGGGGGCAGGACGAACTGGCTCGAGTCGTCGATGGCCGCACCGATGAGCGACGTGGACGACACGGCACCGAGGTCGAGGCCGGCCTCGGCCACCGTGAGGCCACCGATGAGGTGGGTCGCGAGGTCCGCCGGGGCCAGCCCGGCGAGCAGGTCGCGCACCTCGTCGACGAGCGACCAGCCGACCGTGTACTCGGACGCCACGATCTCGATCAGCCGCTGCCTCGCCTCGTCGCTGTGGGCCAGTGTCTCGGCCAACAGGTCCGACAGCAGGAAGACCTCGACGTCCCGCGACCGCATCTCGGTCACGAACTGATCGTGTTCCCGCTGGGCGCGGTCCACCCACAACACGTCGTCGAAGAGCAGGTCGTCGTGGTTGGTCGGCGTGAGCCGCTTCAGGCTGAGGTCCGGCCGGTGGACCATCACCTTCCGCAGCTTGCCCACCTCGGAATTCACACCCAACTGGCTCATCGGCTCTGTCCTCCCTCGTCGTTGCCGCCGCGGACGCGCACGACGTTCGTGCCCGCTGTCCCCGCGACGATCTCCTCGATCTCACTCAGAGCGCCGATGGCGGCTCGCCGTCCGGTGCGCTCGACGAACTGTGCCGCCGCCGCGACCTTCGGCCCCATCGAACCCGCCGCGAAGGTGCCGGCGCGCAGCTCCTCGGGCGTGACCTCGTCGAGCTTCCGCTGGTCGGGCGTTCCCCATCCCTCGTAGACGCCGTCGACGTCGGTCGCCATCACGAAGAGGTCGGCATCGAGATCCCGGGCCAGCAGCTCGCTGGCGAAGTCCTTGTCGATCACGGCTTCGATGCCCGTGAGCACCCGATCGCGGCCGGGCTCGAAGGTGGTGGGGATGCCTCCGCCGCCGGCGCAGATCACCACGGTGCCGTGCTCGAGCAGCCATCGGATCGGCCGCAGCTCGAAGATGCGCTGGGGTACGGGCGACGCGACGACTCGGCGCATGTGCTCACCGTCGCGCTTGAACACCCAGTTCTTCTCCGCGGCGAGCGCCTCTGCCTGCGCGTCGTCGTAGATCGGCCCGACGAACTTCGTGGGGTCGTCGAACGCCGGGTCGTCGGCGGCGACCTCGATCATCGTGAGCATGGTGGCGAGCGGTGCCTCCGCCGGAAGGAGGTTCCCCAGCTCCTGCTCGATCAGGTAGCCGATCATCCCTTCCGTCTGAGCGCCGAGCACGTCGAGGGGGTAGCTCTCCACCTCGGTGTAGGCCGCGGACTGGAGGGCGAGGAGCCCGACCTGCGGGCCGTTGCCGTGCGAGATCACGAGCTCATGGTCGGCCGCGACCGGCGCGAGTTGAGCGGCGGCCACCTGCACGTTGGTCCGTTGGGCCTCGGCCGTCATCGGCTCGCCCCGCTTCAGCAGCGCGTTGCCCCCGAGTGCCACCAGGATCCTCACCGCTCAGCCTCCGAGCGTGGCGACGAGCAGGGCCTTGATCGTGTGGAGGCGATTCTCGGCCTGGTCGAACACGATGCTGGCGGCCGACTCGAACACCTCGCCGCTGACCTCGAGGCCTTGGCTCATCCCGGTCGCCTCCATGATCTCGCTGCCGACCGTCGTGTTCGGGCTGTGGAACGCCGGGAGGCAGTGCATGAACTTGGCCCGGGCGTTGCCCGTCCGGGCGAGCAGATCGGCGTTCACCTGGTACGGGGTCAGCAGCCGTACCCGCTCCTCCCAGACGTCCTTCGGCTCGCCCATCGACACCCACACGTCGGTGTGCACGAAATCCACTCCTGACACGGCGGCCGCGGCGTCCTCGGTGATCGTGATCGTCGCCCCGGTTCGAGCGGCGATCTTCTCCGCGATCGCGACCACGTCGTCGGGTGGGCCGAGGCTCGACGGGCCCGCGAGGCGAACGTCGGACCCCATCAGCGCCCCCATCACGAGCAACGACCGACCCATGTTGAAGCGGCAGTCACCGACGAAGGCATAGGTCAGCGAGTCGTAGGGCTTGCCTGACGCCTCGTGCATCGTGAGGAAGTCGGCGAGCATCTGGGTCGGGTGCCACTCCGCGGTGAGCCCGTTGTAGACCGGCACGCCGGCGAAGCGGCCGAGCTCCTCGACGTCGTCCTGGGCCGAGCCCCGGAATTCGATCGCGTCGTACATGCGTCCGAGCACACGAGCGGTGTCGGCGACCGACTCCTTGTGCCCCAGCTGTGAGCCCGACGGGTCGAGATAGGTGACATGTGCGCCTTGATCGAAACAGGCGACCTCGAACGCGGAACGTGTGCGGGTCGAGGTCTTCTCGAAGATCAGCGCGACCTCCTTGCCGACCAATCGCTGCACCTCGGTGCCGGCGTACTTCGCGGTCTTGATCGCCTTCGATACGTCGAGCAGGTAGCGAAGCTCGTGCGGCTCGAAGTCGATCTCCTTGAGAAAGCTGCGGTTGCGCAGGTTGTACATGTCGCGACTCTCCCTCTCTCCTCGCTCGGAGGAGTTCCGTGGGCGCTGATGGTGGGTTCATCTTGACGATCGGCTCATCACCCGGAAAGGGGTGCCCCTGACGACCATAGCCCGGGCGGTATTGCCCCTTGCACGATCAGTGATCGAGGTGAATTAGGGGTGAACAGAGGGTGGTGGATGAACGGGGTGTCGGCGCGAGTCTGTCATGCTGCACGCGGTTCATTTGGATGCGGGCTAACGGCACAGGGACCAGTCCGACGCCGTGACGACGTCGAGGACGGTTGGTGGAGAACGTGTCAGACGGAGGATCGATGAGTGACGCGGTGGTGGGACCCGCAGGCGCCACGACCGAGGCCGACGTGCGGACGATCGCCGTCGCCGACCGCAGCGCGTTCCTCCCGGAGGGGTCGGAGCCCGCGCCGGCGAAATCGGTGGGACTCCGTCGGCGGACAGGCGATCGGCTGCGATGGGTGTTTCGCCGCAGGCTCTGCTTCGGGGGCCTCGCCGGCGCGGTGGTGTTCTTCGGCATTTCCCTGACCCCGTCGTTGCTGCCGCGCACGGTGGCGGTTCAGGGATTGGTCTGCGGCATCGCGACGGTCATCGGCTACGGCATCGGCAGCGCGTTGTCGGCGGGTCTTCGCAAGCTCGTGGCCGGGGAACCGGGTCGACGGGCGAAGCGGATCGCGTGGCGGGTGCTGGTCGGCGCGGCCGTGATCTTCGTGCCGTTGTTCCTGGTGCTCGGCCGGTCGTGGCAGGACGACGTCCGCCAGCTGATGGGAATGGAGTCGCTCTCCGCCTGGAAGTGGGGCGCGATCCTCGTCGTGACCGCGGCGATCGCTGCCTTGCTCCTCCTCATCTCGCGGGTCGTGCGGGGATTCGCTCGCGTGCTGATCCGCTTCATCGATCGCTTCGTGCCGCGCGCGGTGTCGGCGACCGCGGGCGTCGTGATCACCTTCTTCGTCGTCGTGGGCCTGATCCAGGGATTCCTGCTCGACCCTGCGATGGAGGCGTTGAACGCCGCGTACTCGGTGATCAACGACGGCACGGAGCCGGGCATCGCGCAGCCGTCCCAGTCGGAACGCAGCGGGAGTCCGGCTTCGCTGGTGCCGTGGGAGACGCTCGGCACGAAGGGCCGCAACTTCATCGGTTCGGGTCCGACGCGAGCGGAGATCTCAGGGTTCACCGACCGTCCAGCCGAGGAGCCCATTCGGGTCTACGTCGGCATCGACTCCGCGGACTCGCTCGCAGCGCGGGTCGATCTCGCGATGGCGGAGCTCGACCGGACCGATGCCTGGTCGCGCGAGGTGATCACCGTCTTCACCACGACGGGGACGGGCTGGGTCGACGCCAAGGCCGCGGATCCGGTCGAGTACATGCACAACGGCGACACCGCGCTGGTCGCGCTCCAGTACTCCTTCCTGCCCAGTTGGATCTCGTTCCTGGTCGATGCCGACAAGGCCGCCGACGCCGGCCGCGAGATGATCGGGGCGATCCGGGAACGGATCGCCGACATGCCGAAGGACGATCGGCCGAAGCTGCTGCTGTTCGGGGAGAGTCTGGGTTCCTTCGGCACGGAGCAGGCGTTCGACGGGATCGACGACATGATCTCGAGCGTCGACGGCGCGCTGCTCGCCGGGCCGGTCTTCCAGAACGAGATCCACTCGGCGGTGACCGACGCTCGTGACAGCGAGAGCCCGTTCTGGCGGCCGGTGTACGAGGGTGGCGAGGACGTCCGCTTCGCGGTCGACGTGACGGATCTGGCCGAGCCCGACACGGAGTGGGGCTTCCCGCGGATCGTCTACCTGCAGAACGCCACGGATCCGATCACCTACTGGGAGCCCAGCCTGCTGTGGCAGGCGCCCGAGTGGCTCGACGAGCCGCGTGGTCCCGACGTGTCGGACGACATGGCGTGGATGCCGGTCGTGACGTTCTGGCAGACGGCGGCGGACATGATCTTCTCGACCGGCGTCCCGGCCGGACACGGTCACAGCTACGGCGCGAACCCGGTCGATGCGTGGGCCGCGATCGCCCCGCCCCAGGACTGGAGCGCCGAGAAGAACCAGCAGCTCCGCGACATCGTCGGAGACGACTGATTCAGCGACGTCGTCGGAGACCGCTGATTCAGAGCTGCAGCACCACCACTGCTGCGACGTAGGCGAACGAGTTGGTCGCGGTGTGGGCGAGCAACGGCGCGACCAGGCTCTCGGCCCGCAGGCGCAGGTATCCGAACAGCAAGCCCGCGACCGTCGTGACCGCGATCGTCCCGACCACGACCCCCACCGTCGCTGCCAGACCCTCCCCGCTCGCGTCGTCGAGTGCGGGTGGAAGATGCCACAACCCGAACAGCACCGAGCTCACGACCAGCGCCGCGCGACGGGTGGACGAGCGGAGCAGGACGCCGAGCAGGACCCCACGAAAGATGGTCTCCTCGAAGAGCGCGGTCCCGAGCGGAATGATCACGAGGGGCATCAGGACCCGGCGGGCGCCGGAATCGGCAGCGACGTCACTGCTCTCCAGGAACGATCGAGCTCCGGGAATGAGGACGAGCAGCGCGAGCCCGGCGGCGACGATCAAGGCCGCCAGGCCACCGAGTCGAAGCCCGGCGAGAAGGTGAGCCCGGCCGAGACCGAGCTCGGCCCACGAGAGCCGCACCGAGCGACGGGCCCACACCACGAACAGGATCAGGATCCCGAGCTTCACCGGCACCTTGGCCGGTTCCGGCACCAGGACGTTCGCGACCACGTCGGTCACCGCGATTCCCATGACCAGTCCGGTGATCGTCAGCGTCGAGACTCGGGGAACGATCGCCGTCGCCATGACCGCCTTTCAACTCCTGCGACACCGAAGGGTGGGGACGTCGAGTTCTACTATGACCACGGATGACCGAGCTCGAACAACACGAGCTGCACACGTTGCAGATGTTCGTCGTCGAGCTCGGGGCGGCCCTCAACGAGACCGGCGAACCCGTGTACGAAGTGCAGGAGCGCCTCACGCGGGCGGCGCACTCCTACGGCGCGCACGATGCGAGGATCAGTGCCTTTCCCACGTACATGATGGTGACGATGGGTCGGGGCGAACCGGCCACGGTGGAGCTGACCGGGCAACTGGCGTCGACCCCGAGGCT
>DATEEV010000286.1:0-2911 GCA_035281005.1 Microthrixaceae bacterium
GGCATCGCCGGCTGGTGCAAGGACCAGCCCTGGGTGCAGGAGATCACCGCCGAGCAGCTCTACGGCTACATCCGCTCGATCCCGTTGAACGCGTCCTCGACCGCACTGGCCGGGTTCATCGGGAAAGCCCAACCTCCCGGAGCGACGCCGCCGGCCGCGCAGGCCGCACCGGCGTCGCTCGGCTTGCCCGACCCGACCGAGCTGGCGAGCAACGCGTGGGCGATCGGCACCGAGCGCAGCGAGTCGGGCAATGGCATGCTCCTCGCCAACCCGCACTTCCCTTGGGAAGGTGCGTTGCGATTCTGGGAGACGCACCTCACCGTGCCCGGCGAGCTCGACGTGTACGGCGCGCACCTCACCGGAGTGCCCGGCGTCGGCGTCGGATTCACGAAGGGTGTCGCCTGGGCCCACACCGTGTCGGCCGGCCGCCGGTTCACCGCCTACAAGCTGAGCCTCGCCCCCGGCATGCCGACCTCGTACCTCTACGACGGCGCGCCGCGGGAGATGACGTCGCGCGAGGCGACGATCGAGGTCCTCGGCGCGGACGGCGCGGTCACGCCGATGACCCGCACGCTCTGGGCGAGCCACTACGGGCCGATCCTCGAGTTCCCGGGTGTCGGGTGGAGCGACACCATGACGATCACGTACCGCGACGCCAACCTCGACGACGACGAGATCCTCGATCAGTACTTCGCCATGGACCGTGCCCAGTCGCTCGACGACCTCAAGGCCGCGCACGAGCGTCACAACGGCGTCCCACTGTTCAACACGATCGCGGTCGGCGCGGAGGGCACGGCCTGGTACGCCGACACCTCCGCGACACCGAACCTCTCCGACGAGGCACTCGCCGCGTACGAGGTTGCGCTCGAGACCGATTCGCTCGTGCAGACCGCCGCGGCCAACAACGCGGTGCTGCTCGACGGCAGCACGTCACGCGACGAGTGGGTGGACGCAGAAGGGGCCCGCGATCCCGGTCTGGTCCCCTACGAGGAACTGCCCCAGGTCGAACGCGACGACTACGTCTTCAACGCGAACGACAGCTTCTGGATGCCCCATGCCACCGAGCTGCTCGAGGGCGACTACTCGCCGATGCACGGCCGGCAGGACACGATGCGGTCATGGCGAACCCGCGAGAACGCGTGGGTCCTCGACGACACCACCGCCGAGGGCCCGTCGGGCGACGACGGTGCCTTCTCGCTCGACGAGCTCGCCGCCGCGGCATTGCGCAACGAGGCGGGCTCGGCCCGCGAGCTGCGGGCCGTCACCGTCCAGGCGTGTCGCGCAAACCCCACCGCGGAGGCCGGAGGCGAGACGATCGACCTGGTCGCCGCGTGCGACGTGCTCGCGCAGTGGGACGGGCGTCACGACACGACCAGCGTCGGCGCGGTGCTGTGGCGCGAGTTCTGGACCAACCAGGTGAACGCGCCCTACGCCGTCGAGTTCGTTCCCGCCGACCCGCTCGCCACGCCCAACGGCTTCGCCGATCCCCCTGCGGTCGCCGCGAAGCTTGCCCGCGCGGTTCAGATCCTCCAGCAGGCCGGCGTGGCGATCGACACGCCACTCGGCGCGGTCCAACACGACGGACGGCTGCCCGAGGGCTCGGAGCGGATCGGTCTGGGCGGCGGCCTGGGCGCCGAGGGCCTCACGAACGTGATCGGCTGGTCGAACTCATCGACGACGCTCGAGGACCGGCCGAAGCGGCCGGCGGTGGTCGCCCAGGGCAGCTCGCTGACGCCGGACGGCTACTGGGTGAACAACGGGTCGAGCTTCATCATGGCGATGGAGTTCACCGATGACGGTCCAAGGGCTCGCACGATGCTCACCTACGGCCAGGTCCAGGACCGCACGTCACCGCTGTTCACCTCACAGATGCAGCGGTTCGCGGACAAGGACTGGAAGGACGCCGCGTTCACCGCGGAGGACATCGAGGCAAACCTCGAGGGCGAAGCGCGCGAGGTCACCGGCAAGCGCTGAATGCTGTAGGGCCTGAGTCAGAGCGGCAGGAAGCCCACGTCGACCCCGGGGCTGAGGAGGTCGATCGTCCACGCCGTGTAGGTGGTCGGGTCCGTGACCCGGTGCACCACGACCTGATAGGTCAGCCCGGGGCTGGCACTGATGCGGGCGCACAGCCCTACGTCAGGCATCTCCGTGTCGACCGAGACGGTCTCCCAGGCGACGAGCGGGGTCACGGGATGAACGAATTCGCCCGAGTCGCTGTCGTCGGACAGGACCCAGGCGATTCGGACCGACATCGAGGCACCGGGCGGCACGTCGACCGGCGTGATGTCGAAGTGATCGAGCGGGTACTGGTCGCCCGGGAAGCAGAACTGCTGCAGCCCGCTCAATGGCGGGGTGGGTGTCGGCGGCGGCACACACGACGCCATGACCAGCACCCCCAGCGACACGGACGCGGCAACGACAGCTCGACGCATGACCCACTCCCCCTCGAGGTCCCGAGAGCACCATCGCGCCACGCGGGGGTGAAGGCCAGGATTTTCGTGACGACTCAATGATTCCGGCACCCTTGCCCGGACCCGGCCGTCAGAAGTAGATGACCTTCTCGGCGTTGGCGGCAGCCTCGTCGAGGTCGAGGGTGTAGGCGCCAGTGGAGAGGTATTTCCAGCCGTAGTCGCAGACGATGAACACGATCGTGCCACTGTCGATCTTGCGGGCCTGCTTCACCGCGCCGGCGAGCGCGGCGCCCGACGAGATGCCGGCGAAGACGCCGATGCCGGTGAGGGCACGGGTCCACTCCAGTGACTCTCGGGGCCGGACGATCGACTTGCCGTCGAGCAGCTCGTAGCCGCCCCACTTGTCGAACACGGGCGGGATGTAGCCGTCGTCGAGCGAGCGGAGGCCCTCGACCAGTTCACCGGCGGGCGGCTCGACCGCGAGCACGCGGATGTCGGGG
>DATEEV010000287.1:0-8973 GCA_035281005.1 Microthrixaceae bacterium
GTCATGATCGCCGTGCTGCGCACCATCGCCAGGATCTCGTGCCACTCGAGGTCGCGGACGGCCCGCCCGAGCCGCGACTCGTAGTGCGCCACCGCCGCGTCGTGATCGAGGAACCCCGGCACGGTCCGACCGAACAGCTCGGTCTGGATCGATTCGAGGGTGAGCGTCCAGGCCAGGTCGTGCTCCGCCGCTCCGATCGTCGCCATCTCCCAGTCGAGGACGGCCACCGGCCGGCGATCTTCGTCGAAGACGACGTTGCCGAGGCGGACGTCGCCCCACAGCAGCGCCGGCTCGGCCTCCGAGCTCGGCAGATGCGCACTGCACCAGTCGAGGGCGTCGACCAGCGCCGGCACCAGCACGGCGCCGTCGCCGCACCACTCGAGGTACTCACGCCAGTGGGCCACCTCGGCGGCGTGGTCGCGGTGCGGCACGACGCCGCCGAGCCCTGCCCCTGACCAATCGAGCCGATTGATGTCGGCGACGACGTCGAGGTAGCGGTGATGCACGGCCGCGCTCTGGGTGGCGTCGACCTTCGTGAGCCAGTGGTCGCGAAGAGGCAGCTGGTCGACGACGTGGCCCTCGACCCTCGGCATCACCAGAAAAGGTGCGCCGGTCCATCGCGGGTCGAGCTCGACCCGGGCCGGAGTGGGGGCCGGGATGCCCGCGGCGGCGACCGCGTCCTGCACCGTCGCCTGGAGGGTGAAGTCGTAGAGCGGGAAGATGCCGGGCCCGATCGGCGGGAGCTTGAGCACGAGTCGCTCGTGCACGGTGCCGTCGTGGCCGAGCTCGACCATGATCGTCTCGCTCGAGTACCCGCCCGGGGCGTGTTCGTGGCCCATCACCGTGAGCTGGTCCGTCGGGTCCAGCTCGCGGCGCCACGCGACGAAGCCGTCGAGGACCGCCTCCACATCGCGAGCGGGTGGGGATTCGGTCACGAGAAGTCGGACCCGCCGTCGACGTTGATGTTCGCACCCGTCATGTAGGTGTTCCGAGCGGATCCGGCGAAGGCGATCACCGGGCCGATCTCGGAAGGGTCCGCTGCCCGGTCGAGGAAGACCGAGTGTCCGAAGCCCGTCTTGATGAAGCGCATCACGTCGTGCAGGTCGTTCTCGTCGACGTCCGGGATGGGCGCCATCGCTGCCTTGAACGACTCGGACGCGAACGTGCCGGGGCTGACCGTGTTCACCAGGATCCCCTCGGGAGCCAGGGTCTGGGACAGGTTCTTGGAGAGACTCGTCAGCGCGGACTTCGCCGCGGTGTAGGCGATGAGGGGCGGGGACTGTCGTTTCGTCGACATCGCCGAGACGTTGACGATGCGGGCCCACTCCGCGGCTCGGAGCAGCGGCAGCGAGGCGCGGATGGTGCGAACCGCGCTGAGCGTCAGGCCGTCGATCACGCTGTGCCAGTCCTCGTCGGTGTAGGTCTCGAAGCTCTTCAGACCACCCGCCATCGGGCCGGCCGCGTTCACGAGGCTGTTGAGGTGGCCCCAGCGCTCCCCCACCTGCGCGATCGCCGCGTCGACCGACTTCGTGTCGAAGAGGTCGGTCTCGAGTCCGATCGCATCAGGTGAGCCGAGGTCCGACAACGCCTCGGCCGTGGCATCGAGCGCATCGCGGGATCGGGCGAGCACGGCGACCCGTGCCCCGTCGGCCGCGAAGCAGTCGGCTGCGGCGCGGCCCATGCCGGTCGTGCCCCCGGCGACCACGACGGTCGCCCCGTTCAGTCCGAGATCCATGGGTGAAGGTTCCTTTCAACAGCATCGCGTTCAGGCGACCGCGAACCGATCGTTGTAGAACGCGAATTGGTCGCGGATCTGGTCGAGGTCGATCCCGTACTGCTCGGGCCGGTACTCGTGAACCCCATGTTTGTCGGCCGGGTTCGAGCTCCACCACGCCCGCATGCGGTCCGCGACCTCGTCGGTCAGCTCCATCCCGAGCCAGTGGTAGAGACGACCCACTGCCGGCAACGGATCGGGTCGGAGCTCGTCGAACCCCAGGTCGAAGAACCGGCTCTCCTCTCCGCCGTCTCGGAACGCCAGGGTCGTTCGCAACCCCCGCTCCCAGAACTCGGCCTGCCGAACGGCGAAGTCGTCGGGGAGGGCACCGTCGCGCAACAGGTCGGAGGTGGCGTCGAGCAGGCTGACGACCGACGGGATGACCTGCGCGATGTCGCGGTGGGTCATCACGAACGACGCGTCGGGGTACACCTGTGCGAGGGCGCCGATCGAGTGCATGTGCGCCGGCGACTTCAGTCGCCACGGCCGTGTCGGGAACTTCCACTGCAGGAGCTTCAACACTCGTCGGTGGTACTCGTACGCGGACACCATGTCGCACGCGGCGAACCACCGCTCGTAGCCGGGGTTGTCGCCGAGTGCTTGGAACACCGCTGAGCGAAAGTCCAGCGCGAGGATCTGTAGGCACTCGTTCGGGCCCGCGGCCGCCATCGGGAGCATCACCTTGAACTTGGGCGCCAGCTCATCGACGAACGAGATCCGGATCGCCGCCTCCTCGATGCGGGGGTCGGTCTCGTAGGTCTCCGGTTCGGGCGGCGGCGTCGGCGAGTTGGTCTCCCACGTCAGCAGTGACCGACAGCGCGGGTCCTCGGCGAGCAGGAAGCTGAGGGCGGTCGAGCCGGTGCGGGGCAGGCCGAGGCCGAAGAGCGGCGCGTCGATCTCCTGCTCGTCGATCTCGGGGTGACGGCGGTACCAGTCCTCGATCGACAGGCGAGTCGAGAGGAGCTCGATCGCCTGGTCGCGCAACACCGCGACGCCGAGCTCGTTCAGCGACCCGGCGGCCTCCGCCCCCTCGAAGAGGGCGACGAGGCCGTCGTGGAACGAGTCCGGGCCGAGGTCGGTGAGCCCGGTCCTCGATCGCGCCTCGGCGATGAGCTCGTCAGCTGTCGTCATCGGTCCCCCTCCTCGAGCACGGCTCAGCTCGCGAACCGTCGCTGCACGGCGCGCCGGCGGGCCTCGATCGTTGTGGCGCGTTGGTCGGTGGTGACCGTCGGGGTACTGGCCGGAAGGTGTTCGCGGATCTCCGCGAACGGCACGACGGTCGTCGTGGCCTGTGGGCCGTGGTCGGCCACGACCCAGCGGAACAGCAAGGGGCCCTTCGTGTGACCCAGCGTGTCGAGCCAGTTCGGGACGCCCGGGTCCTGGTGCGCCACGACCGCGCGGAACACGCCGTCCTCGTCGATCACGGCCTGGTGGTCGTTGATGCTGGTGTGTCGGGTCGCGTAGTCGAGCGACTCCCACCAGAAATTCCCCGCGTGCAGGCTCCAGTACCGGGCCTCGGCCGGCGTCGCCTCGACGATCAGCGCCTCGTCGGGTGCCAGGTCGTAGTGACCCCACGCATTGATGTTCTCCTGCGCGCCGCCCATCTCTGACTTCACGGTGGCGTCGTCGAAGGCGTTGGGCCGGTTCATCTGGCCGAGCACCTCGATGTCGATCCAGAACTTCGTGTTGGCCTCGAGCCAGGTCGCCACCGCCTCGAGTTGGCGGGCGACGCGGTCGGGCGTGGCCACGAGCAGGTCGGTGCGGGCATCCGCGGGGACGGGTGACGCCAGCTCGACCTCGAAGCTGGCGCGCTCCTCGTTGTCCCAATCCGAGAAGAACTGCCGGCTGATGATCGTGTCGGCGCCGGGGGGCATCGAGAGCCAGTTTCCGGGACGCTCGGTCGGACCGATCCACAGCTCGAAGTTCCCGGCGGGGTCGCAGTCGAGCTCGTCGTTGCGGATGTTGCCGTGGTTCGCCATCCCCTCGTTCACCTGGAAGCTCAGGTAGCGGACGGTCCCGACGTTGCCGGTGATGCGGTAGTCGAGGTCGCCGCGCACCGCTGTCGTGCGGTAGGCGCAGTCGGGGCAGTCGAGGCCCCACTTGAACACGTCGGTGCGCGAGATCGCCCCGAACGTCGGCGCGTAGGGGTCGGCCGGGAACAGCGCCTGGTTGATCCCGTTGCCGACGAGGGCGAAGAGGTGGCGGTATCCGGCGGCGAGGTCGACCGGCGCTTCGGGGATGTCCTCGCGTCGGAGCTGCTCGCCCATCCGGTCGATCGCCGCGGCGAACCCCCGCCACGCGGCGCCTTCGAGAAGCGCGGGGTTGTCGTACGCGTCGGTGTGCAACGCCTCATCGATGTTGCCGATGTACCAGTCGAACTGCATGCTCACGCCGGAGCTCCGATCGGTCGATGGTGCCGGTCAGCCGGCAGGGCGCCGGGATCTCCGGCGGGGCAGCCCCGCGAACGCCCGGATCTCGACGAGGAGTCGCTCGGGGTCCGGGTGGGGAAGGAGGTAATGCGAGTAGGCCAGGCGCAACAGCAGGTCGGCTGCCTCCTGGCGGGTGATGGCTCGCGACGCCACCGCGGGGATCTCGTCGAACGCCTCGCCCAGCACGGTCACGAGCGATTCTGCCTGCGGCTCGAGCGCGGCGGCGAGTGACGCGAGGGCGAATCCCGGGTCCACTCCGATCACGTCGGTGCTGAGGTTCTCGTCGAGGTACGTGACGAGGGTCCGCAGGGCGATGTCGAGTCGGCGAACCGGCTGACGGACCGACTCGAGCGCAAGGTGGAGGCGGTCGTCGAAGAGCGACTGCTCACTCTGGCTGATGGCGGCGAGGAGGTCGTCCTTGGTCGGGAACCACCGATACAGCGTCTGGCGCGACACGCCGGCGGCTTCGGCGACCGCGGCAAGACGCAGCTTCTCCGGCCCGCGTTCGCGGATCAGGAGCTGCGCCGCGCCGAGGATCGCATCCGCGCTGCCCGATCGCGTCCCTCCCACGGGCTCAGCAGGTCTCGACGGGAGCACCGATCGGGCTCCCGCACACGAGGGCGTTGAAGTTCAGTTCGGACGTCTCCACGAAGTTCCCGTCGGTACCCTCGAACTCGGATTCGGGGTCCCACTTGTAGAAGGCGTAGTGGCCGTTCCCGGTCCGGGGGAAGATACCCGGGTTGTTGGTGTCGGGCGTCCAGTCCGCCGTGAGGTCGAGCATGTCGATCGGGCCCGAGGCCTTGATCAGCGAGGTGAGGTTGGCCCGGCTGAAGTCCTCGGTGCCCGCATTCCGGATGATGGTCAGGAGGGCGTAGAGGCCCATCCACGACCGCATCGGGGTCGCCTTCAGGTTTCGCGGCTGCAGCGCCTCCTCACCGGACGCCGCCAGGTCGGCACGCAGGACCTCCACTGCCGGGACGTCCGAGGTCGCGGGGACGTTCGCCCCGTTGAGCACCATCTGCTCGGCGAGATCACCGAGGCCGGCCACATCCGCGTAATGGAAGGTCCCCGTGCTGGCCGAGATGAGCAGGTCGGAGCCGAGCTGTTGGGCCGCGCGCATCACCTGGATCGCCTCCTGGCCACCCAAGCCGATGATGACGCCCTCGGCACCCGCTTTCTCTGCGCCGAGGATGAACTGCGTGTAGTCGGTGGTGCCTGCAGGAACCGGGATGTCGGCGACGAACTCCACACCGTCGTCGGCGTAGATGTCCTCGTAGATGCCGATCAGCGCGGCCGCCGCCGGGATGTCCACGCGGATGGACGCGATCTTCTTCACCCCCTGGTCGACGAGCCCTTGCGGCGCGACCATCGTCGTGCCGATCCCGCCCGCGTCGATCGGGTAGCTGTTCGGATCGGTCAGGTCGGGCGTGCCCGAGGCAGTGGCGAAGCGAGCGATGCCGGCCGCTTCGTGGGCATCGCCGACCTCCGGGCCCGGCGCGATCGAGCCGTCGTTGATCGTGACCGCGACCTCCGCCTCGTCGAGGGTGCGGGCACAGTTCACGGCCTCGTTGGGGTCGGCTTCTTCGTCGCACGTGACCACCTCGATGCAATGACCCTTGGCTCCCCCGCGGGCGTTGAAGGCGACCGCGGACGCCTCGAGCGCGAGCGCCTGGTCCACGGCGGTGAGGATCGGTGACTCGAACGTCGCCTGCAGCCCGACGATGAGCGGGTCGAGCGACTCGTCGCAGGGCCCGTCGTCCCAGAGCCCGACGGTCGTGACATCGATGTCGACGGCCGTGGTGGTGTCGGTGCCGGCGTCCTCGTCCTCGCCGCACGCACCGGCGACGAGCGCCAGCACCACAGCGAACACGGTGACCAGCCGCATCGATCCTCTCTTCACGTCGCCCCCTTCGAGCCATGGTCGGTCGGCCAGAGCTCGGAAATCAGTGTGTGACATTCTTGCGGAAACTGTCAACCTATGGCACGGTCGTCGCGGCGGCGATCAGGCTCGCCGAGCGGAGGGGGGACTCCACATGGGTGTTCAGGATCGATCAACACGTCGGCCGCCGTGGTTCACACGCGGCGCCCACGGGCTCGTGGCCATGGTGCTGGCGTTGGCACTCGGCGCATGCGTGCCATCGCCGACCAAGCCGGGCCTGCCCCCGCCCGGAGGAACTGGTTGGAACCAGTACCCGTACACCCTCAACGACAACCCGCTCTTCACGTTCCCCTTCATCGAGGGGAGGACGACCAACGGGACCGACACCTGGTACATCCAGAGCAAGGTCACGGGAGCGAACACGGGCCGTGAGTACGCGTTCATCACGATCTTCGCGAAGAACCGGATCAACGGAACGGTCCGGGCCGACGTCTACAACTTCTCGGTCTTCCCGCTCGACAGCACGGAGTACGGGAGCTTCACCGCCACCGACATCGAGCTCGACACGCCGCTCAACCCGGGCAAGCTCACCGCGGCCGAGGGCTACCTGGACCTGCGCTGGCAGGACGGCGGTACGTGGAAGACCCGGGTCGACAGCGAGAACCGACTGATCCCGTTCGAGTACGAGCTCGACCTGAGTGGTGCGGACTCCGAGGGCCAGCCGATGGGGCTGGTGGCGACGATGGTCGCGCACGAGGCACCGGCGGCGCCCGGGCCCGGCCCGACCCCGGGCATCATCACGATCAACGGACAGGGCGGTACCGGCACCTACTTCCAGACCGGCCTCGAGATCAGCGGGACCCTCACCTACGACGGCGTCACCGAGCCCGTGCACGGCACGATCGGCCACATCGACCGGCAGTGGTTTCCGCAGTACGCCGGCGCGTACATGGGCACCTACGCCCGGGACCACGGACACGACTGGGGCAGCGTCCATCTCGACGACAACTCCACACTCAGCCTCTGGCGCCAGTACTTCCGGCCACTCGGGAACGAGGTCGAGGACTTCAGCGGCGCGACCAGGTTCTTCCCCGGGACCGAGTCGACCGAGTTCGCACCCGACCTCACGGTCACCCCGACGTCGTTCGTGAAGTGGCCGGGATCGGTCAACACCGCGTTCGCGCCGCCGGCGCCGAACCGGTACCTGATGAGCGCGCACGTCATCGACGTCCCGAGCTGGGACCTGCACCTCGCCGGGAGCCCGATCACGATCGCGCCTGCCCACGGCCTGCCTGTCGAGTACATGAGCGGGCCCGTCAACTACGCCGGCACGATCGCAGGTCAGCCGATCAACGGGTTCGGCATGTCCGAGCGCACCATGGCCCTCTACCGGAAGTGGGAGCTCGTCGACGTCCTCGACGTGACCCTGGCGAACCTGCCCGACGGCGCGTTCGGTGGCGTGACGCGTGCGGCGATGCAGACGATGGTCGGCCAGCTGGATGCCGCCGTCGGCATCGGTGACGACGCGACCGGGAACCAGATCCTCACCACCCAACTGGCTCCTGCGGTGACCACGCTGGCGATCGGCGAGCAGCCGTTCCTGAGCGAGCTGCTGCAGGACATCGCGAACGCACCTGTGGTGTGACACCGCCCAGGGAGCGCGAGCGCGTGGCGCTCAAATGTTGGATTGCTCCGGAGGTGCCGTGACCTCGAGCTCGGCCGCGCCGTCACCCTCACGGACCGGTGGCACTTCCAGCCCGACCGTGTAGCAGGCCATCGACAACGACCCCATCGCCGGGCCGTCGATCAACGTCTCGGCCGGTTCGCCCGCCGCGGCGGCCAATCCGGCGATGTGCAGGAGCGGGATGAAGTGGTCGGGACTCGGAACGGCCCGGCCGTAGTCGCCGTGGTCCACGAGTCGCAGGATGTCGCCCGGCGCGTCGTGCATCAGCGTGCTCGCCGCCTCGTCGAACCGGAGGTTCCAGTCGAAGCCGTGATCGGGCCGGGCCCACGAGATCAGCCCGAGGTTGTGCACGACGTTGCCGCTGCTCACGATGAGGACGCCCTGGTCGCGCAGCGGTGCGAGTCGGGCACCCAGGTCGAGGTGGTACTCGAGCGGCTCGAGCGCATTGATCGAGAGCTGGACGACCGGGACGTCGGCGTCGGGGAACATGTGGACGAGCACCGACCAGGTGCCGTGGTCGAGGCCCCAGCTGTCATGGTCGAAGCCGACCCATCGGGGCTTGACGGTGTCGGCCACGAGGGCGGCCACCTCCGGCGCGCCCGGTGCCGGGTACTCGACCGCGAACAGCTCGTCGGGGAACCCGTAGAAGTCGTGGATCGTGCGCGGATGGCTCATCGCGGTCACCGCGGTGGCGTTGGTGTACCAGTGGGCGGACACGACGAGGACGGCGGCGGGCCGCGGGGCGGCCTCGCCGAAGGCGCGCCAGGCGTCGGTGTAACGGTTGTGCTCGAGCGTGTTCATCGGGCTGCCGTGGCCGATGAACGCCGCCGGCATGACGTCTTGGTCCATTGGGTCGGCCTCCTTCATCGACGACGATGCGGCTCGGAGAGATCCCAGTCGGCGAGCAGCGCGCGGAGCGCGGTGAGCAGGATCAGCGGTTGGTCGAGCATCGGGTGGTGCCCTGCCTCGGGCAGGACGAACACGGGTGCGACCCGGCCGGTGGCCTCGAACATCGAGGCGCCGATGTCATCGGTGACCAATCCGTGCTCGGGGCGCAACAGCGCGAAGCGACAGATCAGGTCCTCGAGGTACGGCAGCGCGACGCCGCGGATCTGACCCTGGAACTGCTCGAAGATCCGACGGTCGAACTTCCACTCGTAGCCGTCGTCGACCTTCCGCAGCGACCGCCGCGCGACGTGGTCGCGCA
>DATEEV010000288.1:0-3099 GCA_035281005.1 Microthrixaceae bacterium
GCTGTCCAACTTCCTCCTCGCGGAGGCGGTCGAGGAGGCGGGCCTGCCGCCCGGCGTGGTCAACGTCGTTCCCGGCGGGAGGGAGGTGGGCGAGCGACTCGTCGTGCACCCGTCGATCGACAAGATCGCCTTCACCGGCTCTACCGCCGCGGGCAAGAAGATCATGGCGCTGTGCGCCGATCAGGTGAAGCGAGTCTCGCTCGAGCTCGGCGGCAAGTCGGCCGCGGTCGTGCTCGACGACGTTTCGATCGCCGAGGTGCTGCCCCGCCTGGTGGGCGCGGCCATGCACCTTTCGGGCCAGGTGTGCGGCGCCCAGACGCGGGTGCTCGTTCCCCGGAGCCGCTACGCCGAGGCGCTCGACGCCGCCGCGGCCGCAGCCTCGGCGACGGTGGTCGGCGACCCCCACGATCCGACGACCCAGGTGGGCCCGCTGGTCGCCGAGCGTCAACGAGACCGGGTACAGGGCTACATCGCGTTGGCGCTGGAGCAGGGGGCCCGCGTCGTCGCCGGCGGTGGACGGCCCGCCCACCTGCCGAAGGGCTGGTACGTCGAGCCGACGGTCCTCGGCGACGTCGACAACACCATGCGCGTCGCCCGCGAGGAGATCTTCGGTCCGGTCGTGTGCGTGATCCCCTTCGACGACGATGATGAGGCCGTGCGGATCGCGAACGACTCGGCCTTCGGCCTCGCCGGCGGCGTCTGGAGCGCGGACCCGGCGCGGGCACTCCGGGTCGCCCGGCGACTCCGCACCGGATCGGTCGCGGTCAACGGGAACTTCCCGCCGTTCCCTCACGTCCCCTTCGGCGGCTTCAAGGAGTCGGGCCTCGGCCGCGAGCTCGGCCCCGAGGGCCTGGCGAACTTCCTCGAGCCGCGCAGCATCGGGATCCCCGAGGAGCTGGTCGATGGCCGTACCTGAGGAGCTCCACGAATCAGAGCCGGAGGCGCTGGATGAAGCCGAATCAGCGCCGGAGGCGCTGGATGCAGCATGGTGCGAGCACCGATTCGACTACCTCGCGCCCGACCTCGCCCGGAACCTCCCCGACACGCTCGCCTACATGCAGGCGAACCACCCGGTGGCCCACAGCGAGGAGCACGGTGGCTACTGGATCGTGACCCGCTACGAGGACGTGCTGCGCGTCGCGCAGGACTGGGAGACGTTCAGCTCCGCGCACGGCGTGTCGGTCCCCGGGGGGTCGATGACGGTGACGGCCATCCCGGAGCACATCGACCCGCCGTTGCAGCGCGTCTACAAGCGCCTGATCAACGCCTACTTCACCCCCGCCGTGGTGCACCGCTACGAGGAGCCGACCCGCCAGCTGTTCACCGGCCTGGTCGACGAGGTCATCGAGTCGGGGTCGTGTGAGTTCATGGCCGACATCGCTCGGCCCTTCCCCGGGCTCGCCTTCTTCGACCTCGTGCTGCACGCCCCTGCCGACGAGGTGCGCGCGATCAACGAGATGGCGACCAGCGCGTCCATCCCCGGCAACCCGAACCGGCAGGAGTCGTGGGCCGGCATGTTCGCCTGGATCACCGAGTTCATCGAGCGCCGGCGAGGCGAGCCTCCGAAGGGCGACGTGGTCGACGCGGTCCTCGCCGCCGAGATCGAGGGCCGCCCGATCACCGACGACGAGATCATCGGCATCCTCCAGCTCCTCATCCTCGGCGGGCTGGAAACGACCGCCGGAGCGTTGGGTCAGTTCATGATCCGCTTCGCTCGAGAGCCCGAGATCCCGGCCCTGCTCCGCGACGACCCGTCGCTGATCCCCGACGCGGTCGAGGAGCTGCTGCGACTCGAGCCGCCGTTCATCTCCATCGCCCGCACGGCGATGTGCGACACCGAGATCGGCGGTCAGGCGATCAGGGCGGGGGAGAAGGTGTTGATCTACTGGGCCGCCGCCAACCGCGACGGCGACGAGTTCACCTGCCCCGCTGCCTTCGACCTGGACCGGCCGAGCAACCGGCACCTGTCGTTCGGGGCCGGTCCCCACCGCTGCGCCGGTTCGACCCTCGCGAGGATGAACCTGCGGGTCGCGGTCGAGCAGCTGACCCGACGGTTCCGCGACATCCGCCTCCGCGACGACGCCGAGCAGATCGAGTTCCACTCCGCCCTCAACCGCGCACCGGTCGAGGTGCCGATCACGTTCTCTCCCGGAGCCCGGGAGGGCGGCACCGCCGGCCCGCGGCTGGGTGCCGGCAACAACGACGAGTGCCTGAACGACGAGTGCCTGAACGACGAGTGAGGAGCAGACGATGGAACGTGTGCTGCTGCGCAACGCCCGGGTCGTGACCTGCGCCGACGCCGAGCAACGCCCCTTCGACGGCGACGTCCTGATCGACGGCGACCGCATCGCCGAGGTCTTCCACGACCGGGCCCCACTGGACGACGCCTCCGTGCACACCGTCGACCTGGCCGGCACGTTCCTCATGCCCGGCATGTGCGACGCCCACACCCACATCAGCTGGCCGCTGGACTTCGTGTTCAACCATCCCGAGATCTCGGCGATGGCCGACGACGTGCACGCGCTCGAGGTGGCCGCAGTGGTGCGCACCTACCTCCGTTCCGGCTACACGATGCTGGTCGGCGCAGGCGCCCTGAAGCCCCGGGTCGACGTCATCGTCGCCGACGCGATCGAACGCGGCCTGATCGATGGCCCGCGCCTGGTGCCGTCGGGCTCGATGATCACCGAACTCGGCGCGCTCGGCGCCGGCAACCTGGTCGAGGTCGGCGATGCCGAGGAAATGCGTCGAGTGGTCGCCGAGGAGTGCGAGCTGGGTGTGCGGTCGATCAAGTTGATGATCTCCGGTGACGGGATCGTGCCCGGCCATCCGTCGCAGACCACCTACATGGACGACGCGATGGTGTCGGCGGCGGTGAAGGAGGCCGACGCCAACGGCGCGTTCGTCACCGTGCACGCCCGCGGCGCCGAGAGCGTCCGGATGGCGGTGCGCAACGGTGTACGCATCGTGCACCACGCGTCGTTCCTCGACGCGGCGGCCATCGACGAGCTGGTCGCGGCGCGTGACGACGTGTGGGTGTGCCCCGGGCTGCACTACCTCCGCCAGATGGTCGACGGCCGGGCCGAGGCCTACGGCATCACC
>DATEEV010000289.1:0-13166 GCA_035281005.1 Microthrixaceae bacterium
CCGACTCCCCGTTGTTCGTGAAGGCGCTGTCCTTCGTCGCCGGCAACGGCTCGGGCCTGCTCGACCCGGCCTACGACTACACGACCTTCCCCGAGTGCGCCTGGGCCGCGAACGAGGCCTACGCGCAGGCGGGGATCACCGAACCCCGTCGCGAGCTGGCCATGGCCGAGGTGCACGACTGCTTCACGCCCACCGAGCTCGTGCTGATGGAGGACCTCGGCTTCTCCGAGCGCGGCCAGGCGTGGAAGGACATCGAGGCGGGAGTGTTCGACCTCGGCGGTGACCTGCCGATCAACCCCGACGGCGGGCTCAAGTCGTTCGGGCATCCCGTCGGCGCGTCGGGCCTTCGGATGCTGTTCGAGTGCTGGCTGCAGCTGCGCGGCGAGGCCCCCGAGGATCGGCGGATCACGACGGCCGATCGCGGCCTCGCGCTGACCCACAACCTCGGCGGCTACCCCGGCGAGATGGTGAGCTTCGTCGGCATCTGGGGAAACCAGCTCGACTGATCCTCATGGTCGAGCTTCCTCCGTTCAGGTTCGGTCGCTGGCGCTCCCTGCTTCACTGCGGAACCATCGACTGATCCTGTCGTCGAGCGGCGACGGCCTACTTCGGCTGAGCCGACCACTCGAGCCACGCCAGATGAGCGTGGCAGCGTGCGACGAGGTCGCGTCGGAGCAATTCACCGTTGCGCCAGCGCGACCTCGCCACGACCGAATGCGGTTCAACGAGGAACTCGTCGCGCTGGCCCGCCCATGAGACGATGCCCGGGCCCTCGGCACTGACCCAGGTGACGCCGGCTGTCGAGCGTGAGAGCTCACCGAGCACGTCCTCGAGCTCGGCCCGTCGATCCCGCCGCACGTAGAACAGCACCCACGAGTTGATCACGACCACGTCGTCGTCGGGCCCGAAGCGCTCGAACAACGCCGGAAGGTCGTCGACGAGGTCGCCTCGGACGATCTCGGGTGGGTCCGCGGCCACGACCGACACCGCGTGGTCGAAGCGCCGGTGCCGGTCGAGCTGTTCGGGCCAGATGCACGCTTTCAGCCACCGGACCTCGCGTTCGTCTCGTACGTCGATCGGGTCGAGGTCGAGCCCGACCCGAGACGCGATCGGCGGGATCGGCCGATCGATCGGCGGCCGCTCACCACGGAACTGGCACCTCAGCACGTCGCCGCGCGGATCGTCACTCACCGGGAGCTCGGTGAACTCGTAGCGATACCGGTCGAAGCACAGGTTCAGGCCCGCCGACGCGCCGAGCTCGACGAGGTGCAGCGGCCCGTCGGAGATCGACGGGAGCACCGCGCGCCACAGGCACGACCGGTTCGGCTCGTTGGTCTGGGTGGCCCGTGTCGCCAGCGCGTCGGCGAGCTCGGCCTCGTGCGCGTCGACGAACGCGTCGAACGCGGAGGCCGGGTCGTCGGCCGGTGGTTCCTCGCCGCCGTTGACCGTGGGGTACCAGGCGGCGAGCTCGTCGTCGGCGCCGGCGAGCAACAGGTCGTGCACGGCGGCGAGGAGGAGGTTCGGTTGCCGCTGGCCCCGTGGGGCCTGCTCCATGAGCTCCATCACCCTCGGGTCGTCGGCCGCCACGGTGACCAGCCTGCAGTACACGGGCAGGTGGCCGGCCTCGGACTGTGCGAAGCCCCTGAAGCGTTCGGCGGTCTCGGCTGTCGTCACTAGGTTGCCTCCGTGCACATCGCCGTCCTGCCACCGTACCGAGCGGGCGTCGCCGCCGATCCGGCGTGGATGACCAGGTTCGCACTCCGCGTCGAGGAGCTCGGCTTCGAGTCTCTCTACCTCCCCGAGCACGTCGTGGTGGTCGCGGGGTACGACGCGGACTATCCCTACTCGTCGACGGGCCGGATGCCGCTGCCTGACGACTGCCCGATGCCCGACCCGCTCGACCTCGCGGCGTTCCTGCTCGCGCGCACCGAGCGGCTCGTGCTCGCGACCGGCGTGCTGGTCGCGCCGCACCACCATCCCCTCGTCCTCGCCAAGCGCGTCGCGACCCTCGACGTGTTGTCGGGCGGCCGGTTCCGCCTGGGGGTGGGGGTGGGCTGGATGCGCGAGGAGCTCGAGGCAACGGGGATCGAGTTCGAGTCGCGGGGGCGTCGACTCGACGAGCAGCTCGAGGTGATGCGCGCGGTGTGGGCCGGCGACGACGTCGACCACGACGGCGAGTTCTATTCGTTCCGTCACGTGTGGAGCCGGCCCCAACCACTCAGCGGTGCGGTGCCGGTCCACGTCGGCGGGCACTCGAAGGCGGCCGCACGGCGCGCCGGGCGCCAGGGTGACGGGTTCCAGCCGCTGGGAATCGACGACGACGTGCTGGTCGACCGCCTCGAGGTGATGGCCGAGTCAGCCCGTGATGCGGGTCGCGATGTCGGAGCGATCGAGCTCACCCTCGGTGCGCCACTGCAGCAGGCGGATCGCTCGACGATCGAAGCCCGCGGCGCGCAGGGCGCCACGCGGTTGCTGTTGTCGAGCGCCACTGCCGACTTCGACCAGCTCGACGACGAGCTGACTGCCGCCGCGGAGCGACTGGGGTTGCGGGCCTGAGGATCCCCGCCTGCTCGGTCCGCCAGCGACGAGACTCGTGTGGTGCCGGAAGGTCCGCCACGTTCGAGGGGGTTCCCCGATGTCCAGTGCGACCACTCCACAGAGGAACATCCGACGTCCGGCCGGGGTCACCCTGCTGGTGATCCTCGGCTACCTGAACGGCATCTTCACCATCCTGACGGGGATCGCCGTCATCGTCGACCGTGACGAGCCGGAGCTGGTGGTCAAGGCCGGGATGTCACCGGATCAGCTGCTGTGGCTCGGGATCGCGGCGATCTGGTTCGGGCTGATCGTGATGCTCATCGCCGCGACCCTCGGCCGGGGCAGCGAGATCATCCGGATCCTGTACGCCGTCGTCGCGGTGCTCAACGCCGGGGTCGGCGTCTACGCGCTGGTGGCGCTCGAGGGTGAGCAACAGCTCGCCGGTGCCATCTCCGTGGCGTTCGCGCTCCTCATCCTCTACCTGCTGTTCAACCATCGCACCGAGGCGTGGTTCGAGGCACAGAGCGACCGCTGACTTCCTGCTCGAGGTCATTGGTGGTTGAACCGCAGCCTGCCTCGTGTTAGGAGTGCCTTGGGTCAGGGGGCCCAGCTCGTCCGAGCTGAGGGGGAAGCACATGGTCCGAACGCGACGCAAAGCGATCGCGCTGCTCTCGGTGATCATCCTGGTGGTCGCTGCGTGTGAGTTCGAAGCGGAACTGCCCAAGGAGGTTTCTGGCGACGTCGAGTTCCTCGACGAGGAGTCGGCGTCGAACGGGCAATTCGCCCGCATCGGCCCGTACGGTTCGACCAGCTACGAGTTCAGCCCCAACCCGAACTACCAGTCCTCGCCGCAGATCATCTGGGTGCGGACCCGCTGCGCCGCGGGGCCGTCGGCGAGCCTCGAGGTGACCGTCGACGGAGGCGCGCCGGTCGCCTGGCCGGACCCCTGCGTGCCTGACGACGCCGGGCCCGATCCGGCGGGCTGGTCGTGGACGCGGGTCAGTTCGCCGACCGCGACCCCAGCTACGTTCAACATGACCGCGCCGGGTGCGCACGAGGTGGGCTTCACCGGGACCGGCGGTGACGTCGACATCGACAAGGTGTGGGTGGGCCCGGTCGGCAGTGGCAGCCCGACCGGCAAGGGCCTCTACGGCAAGGGAATCGAGAAGGTCACCATCGAGGCCGAGAGCGCCGATCCGGTCGCGGGCTGGACGCAATTCGCCGACCCGGAGGCCCGTGGCGGCGCGGCGCTGAAGTCGACCGCCGGCCAGTTCCTGCTGGAGGAGCCCGAGTTCGGACCGGAGACGATCACCCTCGAGACCACTGTTCCCCGCGCCGGGACTTACACCTTCTGGGCACGCGGCATCCGTCCAGGGACCTTCACCGGTCAGATGTGGGTCAGGGTGAACGGCGGCACGGCTCAGCGCGTCGGCATCGGCCCGGCCGGCCAGTGGACCTGGTCGCGGCTGTCGAGGATCTCCCCGTCCGAGCGGGCAAAGTTCGAGCTCGTCGAAGGTCCCGCCACGATCGAGATCCGGGCTGCGGCTCCCGGGTTCTCACTCGACCAACTGGTCCTCACGAACGGGAAGTACTACCTCCCCTCTCTGGCCCAGGTCCAAGACCCCTTCGCTGACGTCTGGCCGGCCGGTGGCGAGTTCGATCTGGTCACGCAGGGGAACCACCAGTACGTCGCCTACTACAACAAGGACGCGCGGATCACCGTGGCGCACCGTCAACTCAACCAAGCCGCGTGGCAGAAGAAGACGCTCGGTGACGCGCGCGCTCTGTTCACGAAGGCCGGGGGGTTCGACACCCACAACTACCTGACCATGGCGGTCGACGGTGCCGGCAACCTCCACGTCGCCGGGAACATGCACGTCGAGCCGATGACCTACTACCGCACGACCGTGCCCCACGACATCACCACGCTGGCGCCCGGGGCCATGCCCGATGCCGAGCCGGGGCGCACGACCTATCCGGTCTTCATCGAGAGCGCGGATCCCGGCGAGCTGTTCATCAAGTACCGGGGCGGAACCAGCGGCGACGGTGAGGAGTACATCAACCGCTACGACGTCAGCACAGGACAGTGGGCCCCGTTGCGGCTGAAGAGCACTCCCGCCGGGGATGTGCAGGTGCCATTGCTCGCCGCGTGCGCGAACTGCCAGTGGGTCGGCCTCTCGTGTCCCACCACGCCCTGCCAGCGCGAGTATGCGTACAACAAGATCCTCTTCGACGGCACCAAGTACCACCTGGTGTGGATCTGGCGCACCTGGGACCCGAGCAATCACACCAACGTGATCTCGAGCCATGACATCTCGTACGCGTGGAGCTACGACTTACGGGACTGGTTCCTCGCCTCCGACACCACGGGCGCGAACCCGCTCCAGTGGCCGCTCTCCTTCGACGGTCCCAAGGGCTATTCCGATCGTGCGGCTCCGGTGCTCGACCCGCCTCAGGATCCCAAGGTGATCGAATGGCTTCCTCCGGGGACGGGCGACTCCGACCACAGTGTCGCGATGCGCCTCGGGGGTGGACTCCACAACAGCCATTTCGAGATCTCGGTGATGCCGAGCGGAGATCCCGTGGTGTCGTACTCGAAGTTCGTGTACCGGCTGAACAACGGGGTCACCGAGGTCGACTCGGTGGTGGTGAATGCGCGGCTGAACGCAGGCCAGTGGCAGCGTCACGTGCTCACTGCCGGTACGCCGTGCCCACAGACCACGACCCCCGGGGAGGTCGGCCCAACGGGTCGTGCGTCTCCCGGTCGACTCGTCGTCGAGCGGGACGGGAGCGTCAGCGAGCAGGTGAGGACCTGCGGCTCGATCTTCCCGACGAACTACCGACTCGACGCCGCTGCCGCCTTCAGTACCGCGCGCCAGTACCCGCAGTACAGCTTGGTCCCTGCGGAGATCAAGGAGTTGGAGGCGGACCGGTCCCGTCGGGACTTCTGTGGGGACGCGACTGCTCCGGACCCCGAGCAGCAGGACGAGTTCGACACGGCGCTCGACTCGGCCGCGAACCCGACGACCGTCCTGGGGCACGGCGAGGCCAGCGGAGGCCGGCAATTCTTCCTCCGCTGGAATCGATTGCCGTCCGTCGACTTCGGTCGACCGAACTACTGCCAGGCCGACCCGCTGGTGCCGTCGCAGTTGCGGATCTACGAGGCGTCGCCATAGGTCGGCTCCTCGTCTCCTCCCCTAGGATCTGACGGTCCGTCAGATCCGGGGAGGGGCGATGGCCGCCATCATCGAGCCAGGTCGCCTGGAGTGGGGCATCCAGCTCCCGATCCAGTCGCAGTCGACCATCTACGTCCAGGAGTGGGAGGCGTCCGCCGGGCCTGACGAGCTCGGTCGCGTGGCCAAGGCATGTGACGAGGCCGGCGCGTTCTACGTCGGGGTCTGCGACCACATCGCGATCCCGCAGCCCCACGACGAGAAGATGGGCGGCACCTGGTACGACACGATCGCGACGCTCTCGTGGCTCGCCGCCCAGACCAGCCGCACCCACCTGCTCAGCCATGTCGCGGTGCTGCCGTACCGGCACCCGCTCATGACCGCCAAGGCCTGGAACACCCTCGACCGGTTGTCGGGGGGACGTGCGGTGCTCGGCGTCGGCGCCGGCCACGTCGAGGCCGAGTTCGACCTGCTCGGGCTCGACTTCGACCGCCGGGGGCCCGACCTCGACCGCAGCATCGCCGAGGTCCGCCGCGCGTTCGAGCAGGAGGTGGTCGACGGCGCGGTGTCGAGCCCCCGACCGGTGAGGGCCGGAGGGCCACCGATCTGGGTCGGCGGATCGTCGATGCCGGCGATGCGGCGGGCGGCGCGGCTCGGCGACGGCTGGTTGCCGCAGGGCCCGCCGAAGATGGGCATGCGCGGGGCGATCGAGTTCATCGTGAACGAGCGCAGCGAGCACTTCGGAGACGACGTGGCCATCGACCTCGGGTCGTTCACCGAGCCGATCCACGTCGGTACGCCCGACTGGGAGGTCGGCCCGCACACGGCATCGGGCACGCCCGACGAGATCGCGGAGCGCCTTCGCCGCTACCGCAAGCTCGGCGTGTCCCACCTCCAGCCGAGGTTCCCGTCACGGTCGTGTGACGAGCTGGTCGAACAGCTCCTGCGGTTCGGCGCCGAGGTCTGGCCACTCGTCGTCGCCTGAGCGACGCGCTGTTTGCTCAGGATTCGGGCCGCACGTCTCGTGAGCGCTGATCGACCTCCGACAATCGCCGGGCGGTGGCGCGCAACAGGTTGCGGGTGAGGTGGGGCGAGTCGTCGAGCAGGGTCTGGAACCCGCGGCGGTCGATGACCTCGAGGACCATGTCGGTCGTCGCCGTCACGGTCGCGTTGCGCGGCACCGATTCGATCAGGGCGAGCTCGCCGAAATGCGCACCGGGGCCCAACTTCGCGACCTCGGCACCGTCCCTGACCACCGAGGCCTCGCCCTCGACGATGACCACGAACTCGCGCCCGAGCTCGCCCTGCCGGATGATGTCGCGCCCGGCGGGCACATGAACCTCGTCGGCCAGCGAGTCGATCTCGCGGAGCTCGGCGTCACTGCAGGTGGCGAAGAGCGGCAGCGTCTTGAACACGGCCGGAAGTTCGGGCTTCTTTCGCACGGCGTCTCCCCTGACGTTCCCCGGCCCGGACGGGCCCCTCGGATCGGCGCTGTGGAGCGGCCGATCGGTTCGCAGACTAGGCGATGTAGGTTCGCCCGAACGGAGGTGACAGGCCGATGGTGAAGCTGTTCGCGATGCTGAAGCGCAAGGACGGGATGTCCCACGACGAGTTCGTTGACCACTGGCTCAACACGCACGGACCGCTCATCGCGTCGACTCCTGCGCTCGCCCGCCACATCGTGCGCTACGAGCAGCACGTCCGGCACGGGCCCGAGCCGCTGTCGGGCAACGAGGGCTATGACGGCGTGACCGTGCAGTGGTTCGAGTCGATGGACGGATTCGTCGGCTTCATGTCCGAGCCCGAGTATGCCGAGCTGATCCATCCCGACGAGGGCCGGTTCCTCGACATGTCCGGCCTGGTGTACCTCATCACCGAGGAGCCGGTCGTGCCCATCGACGGGCCCGTGTGATGACTGACCGCGTGATCGTGACGGGCGGTGCGTCGGGCATCGGCCGGGTGACGGCTGCGACCTTGATCGATCGCGGTGCGCAGGTCGCGATCGTCGATCGGGCAAAGAACTTCGACGAGGTCGCCACGGCGATCGGCGCAATCGGGATCCGCTGCGACGTCGCCGACGGCGACGCGGTGACCGCCGCGTTCGGCGAGGCGACGGAGCGGATGGGTGGGCTCACCGGCGTCTTCAACAACGCGGGGATCGGCAACCTCAAGCCGTTGCACCTCTACACCGACCGGGAGTTCGACCTGATCGTGTCGGTGAACCTCCACGGCACGTTCCACGGGATCCGCGCCGCGGTGCCGCTCCTGACCGACGCCGGTGGCGGCTCGATCGTGAACATGGCGTCGGTGTCGGGCGTGCGACCGACGAGGGGGGAGGGGCCCTACAGTGCGGCGAAGGCGGGGGTGATCGCGCTCACCATGTCCGCCGCCCTCGAGTACGGCCCCGAGATCCGGGTGAACTGCGTGTCGCCCGGCTTCGTGCGCACGCCCCTCAACGACTTCATCGTCGATGACGACGATCACCGCAGCCAGATGGAACGCAACACGCCCCTGGGTCGGATCGGCACGCCCGACGAGGTGGCGTCGGTCGTGGCGTTCCTGTTGTCGGCCGAATCGGCCTACCTCACCGGGCAGAACCTGGTCATCGATGGTGGGTCGATGCTGCCTTCGGCGCAGGTCGACCCGGTGCTGCGCAGCCTGCTGGGCTGACCGCCTGGCGTCGGTCCCCAACGCTGAGCCTTTCCCGTTTCTGACGGGGCGTCAGATTCGGATAACCTTGCAGTGTCCGGCTTTCCTGACCCTGGAGCGAGGCCGCCATGGAGGACTTTCCGAAGCTGATCTCGGTCGACGACCACGTCATCGAGCACGCGACGGTCTGGCAGGACCGACTCCCGGCGAAGTACCGCGACGTCGGGCCCCGGGTGGTGCAGGAGCGGGGCCACATGCAGTTCGTCGGGGGCGTGTTCTCCTACGAGCCCGCTGACGATGGTGACTACTGCGACTGGTGGATCTACGAGGACAAGAAGGTCCCGCAGACCCGGCTGTCGGCGGCCGCCGGATTCGATCGCGACGAGGTCAAGGTCGTCGGCATCACCTACGACGAGATGCGCAAGGGATGCTGGGACCCCAAGGCCCGCATCGAGGACATGGACGTCAACTGGACCGAGGCACAGATGTGCTTCCCGTCGTTCCCGAGGTTCTGTGGCCAGACGTTCATGGAGGCCGACGACAAGGAGCTCTCCGACCTCTGCGTCAAGGCCTACAACGACTGGATGGTCGAGGAGTGGTGCGGCGACTCGAACGGTCGCCTGATCCCCTTGATCATCATCCAGCTGTGGGACGCCGAGCTCGCCGCGGCGGAGATCCATCGCAACGCGGCGCGGGGTGTGCGGGCGGTGTGCTTCTCGGAGATCCCGCCGTACCTCGACCTGCCCTCGATCCACGGCGAGTACTGGGAGCCGTTGTTCCGCGCGTGTGCCGAGACGGGCACCGTCATCAACATGCACATCGGATCGTCGTCGCGGATGCCCTCGACGTCGCCCGATGCGCCCGCCGCGGTCGGTTCGACGCTGACGTTCGGCAACGCGATGAGCTCGATGACCGACTGGTTGTACTCGGGCTGGCTGGCTCGGTTCCCCGAGCTGAAGCTGGCCTACAGCGAGGGCCAGATCGGCTGGATCCCCTACATCCTCGAGCGTGCCGACAAGGTGTGGGAGGACAACCGGGCGTGGGGCGGATTCGGTGACAAGGTGCCGGACCCGCCGAGCACCTACTACTACGGCCAGGTCTACGGCTGCTTCTTCGACGACGAGTACGGCCTCGACAACATCGAGAAGGTCGGGGTGTCGAACATCTGCTTCGAGACCGACTACCCGCACTCCGACTCGACGTGGCCGCACTCGAAGGAGACGGCGATCAAGCTGATGGGCCACCTGCCGGCGGACATCGTCCGCAAGCTGGTTCGCGGCAACGCCATCGAGATGCTCGGCCTCGACGTCACTCCCTGAGCGTCCTCCGGGCGCGGCTCCCTGACGGGTGATCGGCCGACGCCTGCGGTCACGGGTGCTGTCGCGTGTCCCACCCGAGGACGAACGCGGCAACGCCGGGCGGACCACTCACCGCCGGGAGGCGGAGTTTCGCCGTGAACTGAGGCGTCGCCGGAACCGGATTCACCCGCAGGACGATGTCGATCGCGGAGCCGGGCCCCCCACTGGAGACGGCACTGGTGACCACACCGGTCAGGGAAGGGTTCGAGATGTCGTTGATCTCGAACGGGCTCAAGGAGGTGCAGCTGTCGCACACGATCTGTGTCGACAACGGCGGGTCGCTCAGGACCACCAGCGGGGGGTTGGGCCACCTGAACTTGTGTTCCTCGTAGCGATCCGGCGGGTCAGCAAGACCGGCGATCGCGTCGATGAACGAGACGCCCGTGACGAGCATCGCGTTGGACAGCTCGATTCCGAGCATGCCGCTCTCGCGAACCGCGGCGTTCGCGTTGAACCCCGGCTGTTCCATCACGCCGGCGGCGGTGCGCAGCCGCTCGCCGGGGCCCTTGATCCAGGCCGTGGCCGCGTCGAGGCCCTCCTCGATCGCCTCGGCGAGCGGCGACGTCAGGTAGGGCAGCGTCGGTCGGGGGCCCATGCCTACGTCGGGTCGGCGAGCTGGGTCGCGATGTTGACCGTGTGCTTGATGGCGCGTGCCATCTGGCGCTGGTTTCGCAACATCATCTGTCCGAGGCGTTGCACGAACTGGTCGGCGGTCAGCGGATCTCGGCTGTCGGGGTCGGCCATCCGGGACTGGATCTGGTCGACGGTAGCCTTCCAGTCGTCGAGGTTGTCCCTGGCGTCGATCGCGCCCCGGTCGATGTCGGTCTGGGCATCGACGATCGCTTGCTGGAGTGACATCGGGTGCTCCTTGCTGGTGGTTGCTGAGAGGGTCGGGCTGGTCGGGTCGCTACGAGGGCAGATCGACGAGCGGGGTGAGGAGGGTGGCGATCATGTCGCGGGCGACATCGCCGTAACCGAGTGCGCACGCGAAGATCGCCGTGCCACCCCAGCCGAGGCGGTCGAAGAGCAGGGTCTTCGAGGTGCGCACCCGGAGCTTGCCGGTGTCGAGGTTGATCTCGAGGTGCAGGTTGCCGTGGTCGACGATGATCGCCTGTTCGTCGTTGCGCGGGTCGAGGTCGTAGTAGAGGAGCCACTGGTTGGCACCGGGCGGATTGGCGGCGTAGCCGAACCTGAGCACCGGGGTGAGCCAACGGTCGGGGCACTTGCCCACACACTCGCGGTAGCAGAACAGGCTTGCCGGGGTGGCAGGACGAGCGAACCACTCCATCGCGCACCAGAACCCGCCGAAGGCCGTTGGTCCGGCGCCCGCCCACTCCGAGGGATGTGCCCGTTGTCTGGTCTCGAGGATCAGGCTGGCGATCGGTCGGCTCAGGGACGAAGGGGTGAGGTTGACGGTGGCATCCGTGGTGAGTCGCGCGGCGTAGGTCCAGTCGACGGCGCCCCCGTCGTCTCGGCGTGGCAGTTCGACCACGTCCTCGTCACAGCCGGCTCCGGCCGCGAGCAGCGCGAGCGTGGCCGAGATCTGCCCTTTCACCGCGAGCGCGCGGACGAACTCGCTGTACTGCTCGGCGTCGGGTGGCGCCGCCATGAACATCTCGCGGGCGGCGTTCTCCTCGAGCCTGGGGCCGTCGAGAGAGTTTCGGATCGCCTCGCCGAATGTGTCGTTGTCGGAGTTCATCTCCGGGAGAAGCTTGGCGGCCACCCAGAGGCTCTTCAGGCGACGCGCCGCCTCGCCGAGGTGCACGGGATTCGAGCTCGCGAGCACCCCGAGCGCATCGTTCGGGTCGCCGCGAAGTCGACCTACCGACTCGGGACGCAGGCCCGGTTCCTCCTTGTCGATGGCAGCGAGCTCGAACAACTCGGGGAGGCGGTCCGCCCAGCCCATGGTGGGCATCACGTTGCCTCGGGCTGGCGACAGCTCGCGGATCGGCGCATAGGCAGGGAGCACGTCGAAGAGGAGCTGCTCGTCGATGTCGCGTGCCCGTGCCCGATCATCGACGGCCGCGTACAGCGCGACTCGGGCCTCCACCAGCTCGGTCCTCGACTCGGAGGAGTTGTCGCTCACACTCGTCTCCCACGACCCCTTGCCGGTCGCCCCGCAAGTAACGTACTTCCATCGGGCCTGGAGGTTCAGGGAAATGTTGAGCTCACGTGAGTGACGACGCTGACCAACCCGCGGCCTTCGACGTGCAGCAGGGATTCGAACTGCTCGCCGACATCCAGCGCCGTGGGCTCGAGGCGGCCAACCAGATGCTGGGCACTCGCCGCGACCCCTCGTCGCCTCCACCCGGAGACGAGGCTGATCCAGCGATGGGCCGGGAGCTTCCGTGGGGCTCGCTCGGACTCCCCTCGGGGATGTTCGACGGCGTCATCGACTCGATGAACTCGATCGTCGCCGCGCTGGTCGGCCGGACGTCCGCAACGACCGGGACGACCGACACGCATGACGTCGTTTCGTCGCGGGGTGAGCTGGTGCTCGAACCGGCGGTGGTGGGCGGGTCGATCAGCGGCGAGCTGTGGATCGAGAACGACCTTCGTGAGGACGTCGCGGACGTCGAGCTGCATTGCGGCGAGCTGCGCGACGAGCACGGCGCGGTGATCCCCGCGAGCGCGGTTCGGTTCGAGCCGGCGAACCTACGCGAGCTCCCGGGCCGTTCCGCTCGCGGGATCGAGGTGACCGTGGAGGTACCGGAGATCGCGATCGTCGGCACCTACGTGGGCGTGGTCCGTGCGACGAACCTGCCTGACTTCTGGGCGACGTTGTCGGTGATCGTCACCGGCTGACTGGAGTGAACTAGAACGCGTTCTAGTAGCCTCGCGACCCGTGCCGAACAGCAGTCAGTCGAACAGCGCAGAGAAGTACCAGAGCTACATCGGGGGCGAGTGGGTCGACGGCGAGGCCGGGTCCTACGAGGTGGTCAACCCGGCGACCGAGGAGGTCGTGGGCCACGCCCCGCAGGTGACCGTCGCCCAGTCGCTCGCCGCGACCGAGGCGGCCGCCGACGCGTTCGACGCGTGGTCGCGAACCACCCCTGAGCATCGCGCCGAGCTGCTCGAGCGCGTCGCCGACCTCGTCGACGCCCGGAGCGACGAGCTCGTCCCGCTGGTTCAGGCGGAGACCGGTGCGACCATGCGCGTCACCAAGTCGATGCAGGTCCCCCAGGTCGCGGCGCGCTTCCGCCGCTACGCACAGGGTGCGCTCGAGTCACGGATCATCCCGCTCGAGCCGGCGGTCATGCCGACGACCGCGCTCGCTCCCGGCGGGGTCATCTCCGCCGTCGGCCATCGCGCCCCCGTCGGCGTCGTGAGCTGCATCACCTCGTACAACTTCCCGATCGTGAACATGGCCGGCAAGATCGGCCCCGCCCTCGCCATGGGCAACACCGTCGTCGTGAAGCCCGCGCCGCAGGACCCACTCGGTGTGCTC
>DATEEV010000290.1:0-3384 GCA_035281005.1 Microthrixaceae bacterium
CGAAGGAACCGTTCCTCTGCATCGCCGACTTCTTCCGTCCCGCCGATGGCGACGAGGTCGACTACGCCGGGTTCCACATCGTGACGATGGGCGCCGCGGTGTCGGAGCGCACCGCCGAGCTGTTCGCGGCGGACAAGTACCAGGACTACCTGCTCCTGCACGGCATCGGCGTCGAGATGGCCGAGGCCCTCGCCGAGCTGTGGCACCGCCGCGTCCGCGAGGAGTGGGGGTTCGCGGAGGAGGACGGGCCGACCCTGGGTGGTCTGTTCCGCCAGCAGTACCGCGGTGGCCGCTACTCGTGGGGGTACCCCGCGTGTCCCGACCTCGAGGACAACATGACCGTCGCCGAGCTGCTCGGCGCCGATCGGCTCGGCATCGAGGTCTCCGAGGCGACCGGCTTCCAGTACCAGCCCGAGCAGACCACCTCGGCGTTGATCTGTCACCACCCCCGCGCCAAGTACTTCGTGGCGCGCTGACGCGAGGCCCGTGATGGCCGACCTCGCCCATCACGGGGTGCCATCATGGTCCGGGGTGGATCACGACGTGCTGACCTGTGTCGGGCTCACTCGGCGGTTCGGTGATCGCGTCGCTGTCGATGGCGTGAATTTCACGGTCGCCGAGGGCGAGACCTATGGCCTGCTCGGACCCAACGGCGCGGGCAAGACCACGACCATCTCGATGGTGTGTGGACTGATGGATGCCGACGCGGGCGAGGTGTGGGTGGCCGGTCGGCCGATGTCGCCCGACGCCCTCGACGCCAAGGCGAGCGTCGGTCTGGTCCCTCAGGATGTCGCCCTCTACCCCGACCTGACGGTTCGGGAGAACCTCGAGTTCTTCGGACGGCTCCAGGGTCTCCACGGCGCTCCGCTCGCGTCCCGCGTCGCGGACGTCCTCGAGATCATCGGGCTGGACGAGCGAGCGGGCGACCGGGTCGAGACGTGCTCCGGCGGGATGAAGCGGCGGGCGAACATCGGCGCCGGACTCCTCCACGAGCCCGCGTTGCTCGTGCTCGACGAGCCCACGGTCGGGGTGGACCCGCAGAGCCGCAACCAGATCCTCGAGAGCATCGAGACGCTGAGCAGCACCGGTCTGTCGGTCCTCTACACCACGCACTACATGGAGGAGGCCGAACGACTCTGCGACCGCATCGGGATCATCGACGACGGCCGGATCGTCGCGGAGGGCACCCGCCGCGAGCTCGTCGACGTGCTCGGCCGCGGCGCCCAGCTGCGACTCGAGCTCGACACCTCGGCGCGGGCGTGGCAGGAGCGCCTGGCGGGGTTCGACGGCGTCGAGGCCGCGACCGCGGACGGAAGGATCCTCACCCTGTCGGTCACAGATCCGTCGCGGTCGCTCGCGGAGGTGGTGCGAATCCTCACCGGCGACGGCGTGATGGTGACCGGGCTCGAGGTCACCGAGCCGGACCTCGAGGCGGTCTTCCTCGAGCTCACCGGCAAGGCACTCCGTGACTGACCCGAACGCCGGGAGGGAGGCCCATGCGTCGTCGTGCCACCGCGACGATCGTCAGGAGTGACCTTCGCCGCCGGTGGCGAGACCGCACCCTGGTCGTGCGCGGGGTCGTCGCTCCGCTCCTGCTCGCGTGGTTGATGTCGGCGGCACTCGGTGGGTCCGACCGGGGCGACATCCGCATCGGCATCCAGGACCTCGACGGATCGGCCGCCAGCACGGCGCTCGTCGACGGGGTGGAGGACGCCACCGAGGGCGGCGGCGACGGCCTCGAGATGGAGGTCGTGGATTCCGGGCGTGACGCCGCGCAGGTCGTGTCGAGCGACGACGGTCCCGTGACGGTCATCGTCGTGCCGGAGGGCTTCGGGGACTCTCTGGCGACCCCGGACCCCGAGCCACTCGTCCTGGTCGCCGACGGCGACGCCCGATTCCTGACCGATGTGGCGCGCTCGGTCGCGGACGGCCTCGCGGCCCAGGTCGACCGGCAGCGACTCGCGACCCTCGTCGCCGCCGTCGACGAGCCGGGAACGCTCACCTCCGCGGGCACGGTGGCGATCCAACGGCGGGGCCCGGGAGGCGACGACCTGTCCCCGGCGTCGTACCTCGCACCATCGATGGCGGTGTTCTTCCTGTACTTCACGATGGGCTCCGCCGCAGCGGGCACGGTCGAGGACCGGCGCACCGGGGTGCAGCTCCGTTTCCGCGCATCGCCGGTGGGGCCCGGTGACGTGTTGGTCGGCAAGATCACCGCCGTGGGCCTCACCGGTCTCGCGGCGACGGTCGTCGTGTGGATCGCCTCGACGTTGCTCATGGGGGCGAACTGGGGCCCACCGCTCGGGGTGCTGGCGGTGATCGTCGCGGCCGTCTTCGCGGTGGGCGGGCTCACGCTCCTCGTCGCCGCCCTCGCTCGCACCGACCGGCAGGTCGACAACGGCGTCGGGATCCTCGGTTTCGTGATGGCGTTGCTCGGAGGCGCGTTCTTCAGTCCGGCCAACCTCCCACCCGCGCTGGCGGTGGTGTCGCTCCTCACGCCCAACGGGCTCGCCCAACGAGGGTTCACCGAGCTGTCGCTGGGGGGAGCCACCGTCGGCGACCTGTGGTGGGTCTTCCTCGGCCTCGCCCTCTGGGCGGTGGTGCCCGGTGTCTGGGCGGTGACGATGCTGCGGCGGAGGTGGCGCCGATGAGGGCCGCCCTCGCGATCGCCTGGGCCGACACCCGACGCGTCGCGCGCGATCGGGCCGCGTTGTTCTTCGTGGTGCTGATGCCGCTGCTGATCATCCTCGTCGTGGGCATGGCCTTCCCCGCCGATGGCGAGCTGAGCGTCGGTGTCGTCGACGAGGACGGCACTGCCGCGTCCGCGCGCATCGTGGACGCGCTCGCCGCGTCCGCCGGGCTCGACGTCCGATCGGTCAGGGATGCGAGCGAGCTCGATCGGGTCATCCGCCTCCAGGACCTCGACGGCGGGATCGTGATCCCGGCCGGTTACGCCGAGTCACTCGCCGGCGACACGACGAGCACCATGCGCATCACGACACTTCCGACCTCTCCGGCCGCGCTCACGCTGATGGTGGCCATCGAGGGTGTCGTCACCGACCAGACGACCCGCGACGAGGTCGTGTCGGGCCTCGTGGCGCGTGGCTCGGACCGGACCGAGGCCGCCGCCGCGGTGGACGCCGCCGTCACCGACTGGGCCGGAGTGGGCGTGAGAACCGAGATCCAAGGCGGTCCGAGCGCGGACACGGTCAACGCGTTCTCGTTCGTCGCGCCGGGCCAGCTCACGCTGTTCCTGTTCGCCTCCGCGCTCGCCGCGGGCGCTGCCCTCGTCGAGGTCCGCCGTCTCGGCATCCTCTCCCGCATCCGCGCCACGCCGACGTCTCGGCGATCGTTGCTGGGGGGCGTGGTCGGCGGCCGGCTCGC
>DATEEV010000291.1:0-11391 GCA_035281005.1 Microthrixaceae bacterium
GCGGCCCAGAAGCGCTGGTTCCTGCTCGCGGTCGCGCTGGTCTGGGTCGCCTCCGCGTGGCCCCTGCACGACGTGGCCGAGGAGCGCCTCTACTCGGCGCACATGTTCCAGCACATGATCCTCACGGTCGTGATGCCACCGGCGTTGTTGTTGTCGGTCCCCGAATGGCTCGGCCGTCTGATCATCGGTGACGGCGCGTTCAGCCGGGGCGTCTACTGGCTCGTGCGGCCCATCCCGGCCGCGGTGCTGTTCAACGTGCTGGCCGGCATCGCCCACTGGAACGCACTCGTCGAGCTGTCGGTGCGCAGCGGTCCGTTCCATTACCTGATGCACACCCTGTTCGTGGCCTCGGCGCTGATGATCTGGACCCCGGTGTGCGGGCCCTTCCCGGAACGCCGGCTCGGTCCGCCGGGCCAGATGATCTACATCTTCCTGATGTCGATCATCCCCACCGTCCCCGCCGCGTTCCTCACCGCGTCCGACGGCGTGATCTACGACGTGTACGACCACGGCCCACGGCTCTGGATCCGGTCGGTGCTCCACGACCAGCAGTTCGCCGGGGTCGTGATGAAGGTCATCGAAGGCCTCTACCTGTGGGGCATCATCCTCGTGATCTTCCTGCGATGGATGAACGAGGGCCTCGGCAAGGAGAAGTTCCGCGGCACGCTGGTCCCTTCCGGATCCGCTGTGCCTCAGGGCTCCCAGCGGAACGTCGACGCCGCCAGCGTCGGCAGCACCACGGCCCAGGCGACGAGCACGATCCAGGATCCGGCATGGGCGGACTCGCCGGCGGTCAGCGATCCGATCATCACGTCGGAGAGCGCGGCGGCGGGCAACAGTTCCGACACGGCGCGCATGGGACCGGGCAGGTCCTCGAACGGCACGACCATGCCGCCGGTCACCAGCAACACCAGATAGAGCCCGTTGCACGCGGCCAGGTTGAGCGGGCCGGGCAACGTGCCGGCCATCAGCAGCCCGAGACCGGCGAAGGCGGCGGTCCCCAGGAGTGCGCCGAGCGCGGCGGGTGCCCACCCGGAGTCCGGGTCCCAGCCGAGCGCGATGGCGACGGTGATGAGCACGGCGAACTGTGCGAGCTCGGTGACGAGCACCGATCCCATCTTCGCGGTGACGAGGCGGGGGCGACCGAGCGGCGTCGCGCCCAGCCGCTTCAGGACCCCGTAGTAGCGCTCGAAGCCGGTCCCGATGCCGAGGCTGACCATCGCGCTCGACATCACGGCGAGGGCGAGCACCGCGGGTGCGAGGAAGTCGATGGCGCTGAGGTCGCCAGTGCGGAGCACGTCGACCTGAGAGAAGAACACCAGCACGCCGAGGGGGATGCCGATCGACACCAGCAGTTGCTCGCCCTGGCGGGCACTGAGGGTCAGCTCGGTGCGGAGCTGGGCGGTGAGCGCCCTCACGATCTGCGCCTCCGTCGTCGCGGGCTGGCGTTCGCGTCGGGGTCGCTCCCGGAGTCGGGTTCGGCGACGGAGCGTTCCCCGGTCAGCCGGGAGAACACGTCGTCGAGGCGTTGGCGGCCTGCCCTCAGGTCGCCGACCAGCAGGTCGCGGTCGGCAAGCCATGCGGTGAGCGCCGAGACCCTCGTCGGCGTCGGGGTGGCGTCGACCCGGTAGGAGCCCGGCTGCTCCTCGATGACGCGGCCGCCGAGCGTGGCGCCGAGGTCGGCCCGGTCGAGGCCGGCTGCGGCGCGGAACGAGAACGATCCGACGTCGTGATCGCTCAGCAGATCGTCGGGCGTCCCGTCGGCGACGACGCGCCCGGCGTCGATGATCACGATCCGGTCGGCGAGCACCTCGGCATCTTCGAGGTCATGGGTCGTCAGCACGACCGCGACGCCGTCCGCGCGCAGCTCGGTGATGACCTTGCGGATGAGGCGGCGGCCCTCCAGGTCGACGCCCGCGGTCGGCTCGTCGAGGAACGCGACCCGTGGCCGCCCGACGAGGGCGAGGGCCAGCGACAGTCGTTGGCGCTCCCCGCCCGACAGCGATCGCCACGTGGTGGTGCGCCGATCGGCGAGGCCCACCATCTCGAGGAGCTCGTCGGGCTCGACCGGATCGTCGTGATACGCGGCGAACAGTCGGAGCACCTCGGGTGGTCGGATCCCGGTGTACACACCACCCGACTGCAGCATCACGCCGACCTGACGGGTGAGGGCGCCATGGTCGCCCACCGGATCGAGGCCGAGGATCGACCCACGTCCTGAGGTCGGGGTGCGATACCCCTCGAGGTATTCGACGATCGAGGTCTTGCCCGCGCCGTTCGGACCGAGCAGTACGGTGACCGCTCCGGCTCGAGCGGAGAACGAGACGCCGTCGACCGCGGTCAGATCGCCGTAGCGGATCGTGAGATGGTCGACCTCGACGGCGGCCTGGCCCTGTACGGCTGACCCTGCTGCGGCTGGCACGGCGCGGAACCTATCGGCCGACCAGCAGCCGGCCGAGCTCGTCGACGGTGGTAGCGACGTGGTGTGCCCCGGCCGACTCGAGCTCGGCGCGCGACCCGTACCCCCACTCCACGCCGATGGTGCGGAGACCGAAGGCGGCACCACCGTCGATGTCGAAGTGACGATCACCGACGATCACGATGGTCGACGACCCGTCGTTGGTCAGCTCGGCCAGCGCGGCGGCGATGACGTCGACCTTGTGGGCGGCGGAGGAGTCCATCGATGCCGCGGCGATCACGTCGAAACGCCGCTCGAGGTCGAAGTGGGCGAGCATCCGGCGTGTCGGATCGACTCCCTTCGACGTCGCGGTGGCGAGGCGGATCCCCTCGGCGCGCAGGTCGTCGAGCAGTGACGCCACGCCCGGGTACACCTCACACTGGAATTCCCCGACCCGGCGATAGTGGTCGCGATACGCGTCCTTTGCCTCCTCGAGGCGTTCTTCGGCCACGCCGAAGTGGGCCAGCATGACCAGCAGCGGCGGGCCGACGTTCGACGCGAGCACCTCGTCGGAGGGAACCGGCACCCCGACGTGGGCGAGCGCGTGTGCCAACGAGGAGACGATGCCGGACAGGCTGTCCCACACGGTGCCGTCCAGGTCGAACAGGACCGCGCTGGGGATGGTCTCGTCGCCCGTTTGCACGCCGGGCACCATAGGGGCGTCCCCCGTCAGGCCAGAATTCGCAGGCCAGAATTCGAGCATGTGCGTCGTCGCGAACTCCCGACATGAGTGTTGACGAGCCCCGCGGGGCGACCGATCGGGTCGCCTACGAGGTCGAGGTCGACCCGGGGATGGTCGACTGGGCCTCGGACGTGCTGTGGTCGGCCGGAGCATCCGCGGTGGCGGAACTGGCCGCGGACGACGGGGTACGGGTCCGCCTCGTGGCCGACCTCGACCCGGGCGCCGTGTCCGACCTTCCCTTCGAAGTGGTCCGGCCGACCACCGCTGATCTCGCGGAGGAGGACGCCCTTGACGCGTGGCGAGCCCACGCGATGGTGTGGCGCGCCGGTGACCACGTCGTCGTGAGGCCGCCGTGGCTCGACGCCGACCTCGGCCCGGGCGACGTCGTGGTGGTGGTCGACCCCGGACACTCCTTCGGGTCCGGGAGCCACCCGACGACCCGCCTCTGCCTCGCCGAGGTCGAACGGCTGGTCGCTCGTGGCGACCGCGCGATCGACCTGGGTTGTGGCAGTGGTGTCCTGGGGACGGCCGCACTCATGCTGGGGGCGGCCTCCTTGGTGGCGGTCGACCTCGACCCTGCGGCAGTGGCGGCGACGCAGGAGGTCCTGCGCGCCAACCACCTGACGAGCCGTGCGAGCGTCCTGCTCGCTGCGCTGTCCTCGACCCAGCTGGCGACCGTGTTGGCGGCCGAGGGGCCGTTCGACCTCGTCGTCGCCAACCTCCTGTTGCCGGTGCTGGTCGGCCACGCGAGCGTGATCGCGTCGATGGTGGCCCCGGACGGCCACCTCATCGTGTCCGGGGTGCTCGAGTCACAGCGCGCCACGGCAGAGGTGGCCCTGGTCGGGGCGCGACCCGGGCTCGACCGCTCGCGGATCGCCCGAATCGACGATTGGGTCGCCATGGCCTTCACCTACCATGGCCCGCCGTGATCCGGATCCTCCTGACGTGCGCGCTCGCGGCGCTGTGCTCGCTCGCCGGTTGCTCCGACGACGTGCCCGATGCCGGCGACGTCGCCCGCCCGCCGTCGACACCGCTGCCGACGGTCGTGGTCTCGAGCCCGACCAAGGACGGCGCGACCGCGGATCCGGCCAAGGTCGCGCTGGTCGTGGCCCGGCTCGCGAACCCGGAGGGAGCCAGCACTCCCCTGGGTGAGGTAGGGGTGCGGAACTTCTACCGGCTGCGGGTGCGAGCGATGGGGCTCACCAGCGACGAGGCGACATGTGTCGCCGACCAGTTGGCGCTGGCAGCGGGGCCCGACGTGGACAACTTCACGATCGCCGACGTCAGCCGCGAGGCGATCGGGGTCAACCCGGCCGCGCTGAGCCAATGCCTCAGCCCGAACCGGATGGCCGAGCTGGCGAACACGGTCCCTGATCTCTCCCGCGTGCCGGCAGCGGAGCTGCGGGAGTTGATGGTGGGGATGGGCACGAGCGGTATGGCCGCCGTGGGGCTCAGTACCGCCGAGGCGGCGTGCATCTCCGAGGCGACGGTGGGCCCGGCGAGCGACGCCGACATCCAGCGCGCGTATGCCGGTGAGTTGCAACTGAACCAGTACCTGCCCGACGCGGTGGCCTCGTGCCTCACCGAGTCACGAATCGACGAGCTGGCGGCGCCCTGATGCTTGACGTCCGCCGTTTCCGAACCGAGCCCGACGTCGTTCGCCGTGGGCTCGAGCGCCGCGGTGAGGACGTCGCCCAGGTCGACCATGTGATCGAGCTCGACGGGGAGGTGCGCCGGCTGGCAGCGGCCCGTGACGAGCTGCGAGCGCGGATCCGGGCGTTGTCGAACGAGGTGGGCCAGCTCCTCCGCGACGGACGCGATGTCGAGGCCGGCGAGCTGCAGGCCGAGAGTCGCGCGCTGGGAGCGAAGGAGCAGGAGCTCGACGTCGAGGCCGACCAGGTCGCGGCGCGCCTGCGGGACACGCTTCTCGTGATCCCGAACCTTCCCGCCGACGAGTGCCCGGACGGTGCAGGGCCCGACGACAACGTGGTCCTGCGCGTCGAGGGGTTCGACGAGTCGTCCTATGGCGAGCACCAGCGCGTCGCCCACTGGGACATCGGCGAACAGCTCGGCATCCTCGATCTCGAGCGCGGCGCCAAGCTGTCCGGCTCGATGTTCGTGATGTACCGCGGGGCGGGCGCGGCTCTGGTGCGGGCGCTGTGCCAGTTCGCCCTCGACCGGATGGTCGACCTCTACGAGGAGGTCCGGCCGCCGACGCTGGTGCGAACCGCGACGATGGTGTCGACCGGCCACCTTCCGAAGTTCGAGGACGACGCGTACCACCTCGAGCGGGACGACCTCTGGGCGATCCCGACCGCCGAGGTGCCGCTGACATCGCTCGCCCGTGACGAGATCCTGGATGCGTCGTCGCTGCCGGCGCGCTATTGCGCGCACACGTCGTGTTTCCGTCGCGAGTCGGGCTCGGCGGGCAAGGACACCCGGGGTGTGCTGCGGGTCCACGAGTTCGACAAGGTCGAGATCTTCGCGTACGCCACCGCCGAGCAGGCTCCTGCCATGCACGCCGAGCTCATGGAACGCGCGGAGGGCACGATCCGCGACCTCGGCCTCGCGTACCGGGTGCTCGACCTGTGCACCGGCGACATCGGCGCGTCGGCCGCGCGCACGTTCGACATCGAGGTGTTCGCGCCGGGCGTCGACCGTTGGTTGGAGGTGTCGTCGGTGTCGTGGTTCGCCGACTTCCAAGCCCGTCGCGCCAACGTGCGCTACCGCCCGCCGGGCGGCAAGGGCACCGAGGTGTGCCACACCCTCAACGGTTCCGCGCTCGCAGTGCCGCGGGTGTGGGCGGCATTGGTCGAGACCTACCGTCAGCCCGACGGCTCGGTGCTCGTGCCCGAGCTGTTGCGTCCCTACCTGCGCGGACTCGAGCGCATCGGCTCGTGAGCGAGTACTCCCGCGGCCGCCTCGACGAGGCCGACCTGGCCGAGGATCCGGTCGACCAGATCCTGGGGTGGGTGGGAGATGCCGCAGCGGCGGGGCTGCCGGAACCGACCGCGATGACGCTCTCGACGGTCGATCCCGACGGTGCGCCGGCGTCTCGGGTCGTGCTGATGCGGGGGGTGATCGACGGTGAGCTCGTGCTGTTCACGAACCTCGACTCGGCAAAGTCCCGCGACCTCCGTGCCGAGCCGCGCTGCGCGTTGCAGTTCGGGTGGCTCCCGCTCGAGCGGCAGATCCGCATCACGGGCACCGCGAGCCCCCTCGATGACGTGGCGGCAGACGAGTACTTCGAGTCGCGACCGCGGGAGAGTCAGCTCGGCGCCTGGGCGTCACCGCAGTCCGAGGTGATCCCCGACCGGACGTGGCTCGAGGCGCGCGTGATCCAGGTGACCGCCCAGTTCGAGGGTGAAGCGGTCACCCGTCCTCCGAACTGGGGTGGTTTCCGGGTGCGCCCGTCCACCGTCGAATTCTGGCAAGGTCGCCCGGCTCGGCTCCACGACCGGCTGCGGTACCGCCGGGTGGACGACGGCTGGGTCATCGAGCGACTCGCTCCCTGAGCTGCTCACTCTGAGCGGGCAGTCGCCGTCGCGGTCGCCGCCAGCGCCGTGACCACTGCCTCCGTGTGGGGAGAGAGAGCGTGTGGGGAGAGACCCTGCCCGGCGCGTCCGTCGTAGGGATGGGCGTCCCAGTAGGGGCCGAGCCCTCGGACTCGCGGTGGTAGCTCGAGCTGCACGCCGCCGCCTCGGGCCCGGTTGACCGGATTGTCGGGATGCAGGCCGCGCAGCTCCTCGGGAACCGAGGCGAGGTCATCGACGATCTCGTAGTCGTCGAGCCCGGCGCGCAGCTCGGTCGAGAGCCGGGCGGCCAGCGCGCGGTTCGAACCGCCGAGCAGCACCGTCGAGAACCGACCCGGCCGTCCGTAGCCGTGGACGGCAACGACCACGTCGACGTGGTGGAGGAACGCCGCCAGCTGTGGGCTGTGCGCGGGGTCGAACAGGCGCGACGGCACGTGCCAGCGAAGGTGCTCGGGCTGGCGCACGGTGTAGAGCGATGCGCCCGAACGCTCGGCCGCCGCGGTGGCGATCACGTCGGTCATCCGTTCGAGCGATCCGCCGTGGAAGCCCATCAGCCCGAACCGCGAACCGAGCACGAGTCGTTCCTCCACGCCGGGCTGGGCGAGCAGCGAGTCGAGCACCTCAGGGCTCCCTGGAGGCCCCGTCGTGGGGTGTGGCGTCACGACCGTGAAGGATCCAGCTCACCGCGACGGCGGTCGCGATGACGACGACGACGATGAGCGCCACCCGGCCCGGCCCGACGCGGCGGATCCAGTCGGTCACCTCTCCTTGGAGGTCCTGGAGCCGCTCGAAGAGCCCGGTGGCACGGTTGCGACCACTGAGCTGCTCCGCCTCTGCATAGCCGGCGTACACGACGAGCAGGCCGGCGACCACGAGCAGGCCGCCGCTGATCCGACCCATCAGCGGCAGCAGGCCGCGAAGCCGGCGCACCAGCCCCTCATGAGCGAGGGCAACGGCGACGGTGAGCAGCGCCACGAGCGCGCCCATCCCCAGTGCGTAGGCGACGAATGAGGAGATACCTCCCGCGAAGGACTCGGCGAAGGTGGCGGTCATCACCGCCATGAAGATCGGGATGGTGCACCCGAGCGACGCGACGCCGTAGGAGACGCCGAACAGGAACATCGACCACGCCTCCTGGCCGCCCTTGCCGACGTCGAGGTGCGGGAGGCGCACGATCGGCTCGAATCCGGCGAGCATGGCGATGCCGAGCACCACGATCAGCACCCCCATCCCCAAGGTGATCCACGGCAGCTGCTCGCCGACCACCGACGAGATCGAGCTCCACACCGACCCGATCACACCGAACACGACGACGAACCCGGCGGTCATGGCGAGGCTGACGACCAGGGCTCGGCCGAGCGCCCCGGCGGTACCGGCGTTGCGGCGATCGGTGGGGGCGTCGTCGGTCAGACCGAGGTAGTACGAGAGGTACGCCGGAAGGAGCGCGAAGCCGCACGGATTGACCGCCGCGGCCATCCCGGCCGCGAACGCGAGGGCGACCGAGTCGGCCCGCACGTCACGAGCCCGAGGGTGGCTCGCCCAGGACGGGCTCGACCAAGGCGCGGATCTCGTCGGCGTCGAGCGCCTTGTTGCGCACCGCGACCACGGTGCCGTCCGCGTCGATCACGACGGTGTGGGGCAGCTGGATGCCGCCGTACGCGGCGATCATCTTCCCCTGGGGGTCACGGCCCTGGCGGTACGAGACGCCGGTGCGTTCGAGCATCTTCCGGCCGGCGTCCTCGCTCTCGCCGACGTCGATGCCGAGCACGGTGACCTGGTCGCCGAGCTCGCGGTGCAGTTCGTCGAGTGCCGGCATCTCCTCCAGGCACGGAGCACACGACGACGCCCAGAAATTCACCAGCACCGGACCCCCGGCGAGGTCGGCCATCGTGGCGGACCCGCCGCCGAACAGCTCGAAGGTGGTGGGTGGGACCGGTTGACCCTCCTCGACGTTGCCCTCGACGGCGGTGGGGACGTCGCTCTGCACGAAGTCACCCACATCGACGGTGGCGGTGTCGTCGTCGGGCCCCACGAGCCACACGGCGACGAGGATCGCGACCGCGAGTGACACGACGATCGACGTCACCAGCAGGACGGGCGGGATCCGGTCCGCTCGACGAGCGTCGTGCGGAGCGGGGGCGGGTGCGTCGGTGGTGGGCCGACCGGTGGAGGGCCTGTCAGTGGAAGGCATGGCCCGAAAACCGTACCGGCGGGTGCGGCGGGGAACCCAAGCAGCCCCACCCGGTCAGGTTGACGCGGGTGGGGCCGTGGGTCGGGGGCCCAGTCAGGCGGTGAGGAGCGGCTCCAGGTGCTCAGGGATGGGCACGTGGGGCAGCTGGTCCTCCGGCCGAGGGGTCTTGGGCGGCCTGCCTCGCCGGCGCTTGGTCAACACGACCTTGCCGCCGATGAAGAGCTGACCACCCCAGACCCCCCAGCGCTCGTGACGTTCGAGAGCGCCTTCGAGGCACTCCGCCATCACGGGGCAGGTCGCACAGATGCGCTTGGCCTGGGCGATCTCGTGCAGCTCGTCGGAGAAGAAGAGCCGCGTGAGCCGCCCGGTGCCGTCCGCGCAGGCTGCACGGGGTCGTATCGGGATCTCCTCGGGTTGGATGAGTGCCTGGATCTCCATGGTGGTCTCTCTCGTGTGGCGGGGCGGGTGCTGGGTCGTGGGCTGGGTCGGTGAGGCTGGCTGGTGGGGGGATCGGTGTCGGGGCGGTGGGCCGAACTTCGCCCCGAGATGCGAAGAGGCCGCCGGGACTTGGTCCCGGCGGCCTCTCGGAGTTCTCTCCTTCGTGTGGTGTCCCCTACGAAGTGCCTCCTGGGCCGCCGGTGGCGGTGCCGTTGTGGCGCACGAACATGTGCTTGGCCGACGGCACCGACGTGAGCCACGACGCCTGCAGATCGGCGACGGCGTAGGACGCGCGCGCCGAGGCAGTCGTGGCCTCGGTGATCGAGATGCAGATCTCGGCGCTCATCATGAAAATCCTACGGTCGTGGTGCGTCAGGCCTGAGGACCTGGGCCCACCGAGCGGTGGGCGGCGGTTCCCACGGAACCAGACATCGCCGAAGGCCGTCAAGTGATTTTCCGGCGAACCACCCTCGACGGCCGGTCGACCTCGGCGCGGCGCGGCCGAAAGTCCGGTCGACCAGGCCCGGCACAGCGGGGAAGGACGGATCAGGACGCGATCCGGTACCAGAGGAGGCCCTCGGCCTGCCGACTGGACACCTCGCCGCGGTGGCGCAGGTGCTCGAGGTGGGCGAAGGTCTCGGACTCGGCCATCGACCCCCACGATCGTGGGTGGAACAGCTCGTGGGACAAGGTGATCACGTCGGCCTCGCCGTGCTCGATCGTCAGGTCGCGCAGGTGCGCCAGGCGCTCCTCGTGGTGCCGGCGGATGTCCTTGGCCCGCGCCGAGACGTCGGTGAACGGGTGACCGTGGGCGGGCAGCACGTGGCGCACGCCCTCGAGCTCGGAGACCTTCTCCAGCGCGGCGAAGAAGTCCGCCAGGTTGTCCTCCCCGGTGGCGAGACCGGAGATGTGGGGGGTGATCGTCGGCAACACGTGGTCGCCCGACAACAGGATCCCCTCGACCGGATCGAACAGGCACAGGTGGTCGCCGGTGTGGCCGGGCGTGTGGACGGCGAGCCATTCGCGGCGGGCGAGTCGGACGACCTGGGCGTCGTCGATCCGGATCGTCGGCTGGGGGGAGAGGAAGCCCTCCTTGGTCTCGCGGTCCCACGCCCGCATGCGGAGGAGCTCCTCCTTCGGCGGGAAGGGGATCACACCGCCCCAGGGCGACGTGCGGCCCGGCATGTCGGGGATGTCGATGTCCTCCAACAGGTACTCGGCGAAGCGGATCGGGTTGAGCCCGTCAGGCTCGGTGACCGGGACGTGGGCGTCGATCAGCTCGACCGAGTCGTCGTCGGCCGGGTCGAAGATCGTGCGGAAGTCGCGGTGCGCGACCACGTCCGCACCGACGGCGAGGCGCAGGCGGCCGGCGCCACCGAAGTGGTCGGGGTGCGAGTGGGTGACGAACACCGTGTGGACGTCCTGCACGCGGGCGCCGGCCTGGGCCAGGCGCGACTCGAGCGCGGCGAAGGAGTCGGGGCCGGGGAGGCCAGGATCGACGAGGGTGTAGCCGCGCTCGTCCTCGAGTGCGTAGCAGTTCACGTGGCCGAGGCCCGGCATCATGATCGGCAGCTGCATCCGCAGCACGCCGGGCGCGACCTCGGTGACCTCCTCCGACGCCTCCTCCTGCTCCTGACGCTTCGGGCGCTCGGTGGCGGGTGTGGGCTCGTCTGGGGCGGAACCGTCGGTTGGGGCGGGCGAAGTCACCCGCTCCAGGGTACTTGACCGTCTGGTCAAGTACCCCCGGGCTCGGCTGTGAGAGCGGTCACGGTGCCGTCGTGTCGACGCGCACCGCGCCGCCGGCGATGGCCTTCCAGAGGAGGGCGCCGAGGGCGCCGCCGATCAACGGGAACACGAAGAACGCCCAGAGCTGGGTCTTGGGCCAGCTCTCGTCCGCGAACAGCGCCACGCCCAGGCTGCGGGCGGGATTGACCGAGGTGTTCGAGATCGGGATCGAGATCAGGTGGATCAGCCACAACGTGACTCCGGCGGCGATGCCGCCGAACCCGATCGGGAAGTTCAGGTGCGTGGTCGACAGCACCACCATGATCAACAGCGCCGTCATCACGATCTCGACCAGCGCCACGGC
>DATEEV010000292.1:0-6056 GCA_035281005.1 Microthrixaceae bacterium
CACCTGGCCACTGCTCACCAGCCTTCTCCGAGCCAAGGAGTTCATCCTTCTCGGTGACCGGCTGCCCGCCGCCGAGGCCGTCCAACTCGGTCTCGCCAACCGCCTCGTTCCCACCGGACACGCGCTCCCCGTCGCGCTCGAGCTCGCCGAACGGCTCGCAGCGCTGCCACCCCAAGCCGTGGCCGAGACCAAGACCGTGCTCAACGACGCGCTGCGTCGGGCCCTCGCAAGCGTGCTCGACAGCGCGATCGCCGCCGAAGCCGTGTCTTTCGATGAAGAGCCGTTCCGGGCCAACCTCATCCGGCTGCGCACACGGTGAACCGCAGTGATCCAACCTCTGATGCTCCCGGCCATTCGTCCGCGAAAATGACGGAACCATGCAGCGCCACTCCCCCGCAAGTGAGTGACAGCTACAGGATGTCGGACGAGTCCTCGACCGTGTAGTCGCTCGCTTCTCCGTTGGCGTCGAGCTCGGCACGTAGCCACTGGTTGGTGCAAACGGCGGGAAACTTGGGATCTGCTGAACCACCGCATTGGAAGGTCGCGCCGGCTGCGCCGGGGATCTCCGATTCAGCCATCGACTTGATCGTCTCGCCGACTGTCGCGGTCGTGATGTCGCCCGAGATGCCTTCAAGGGCAGTGGCCAAGCTCGCAACTGCCGAGTAGCCGCCGAGGGCCACGAAGTTGTCGACGTCGGCGACGTCCTCTCCGTAGGTCGTCATGACCGCTTGGTACAGCTGGTAGGAGGGGTCGTCGGTCGCCCCAGCGGCCAGAGTCGCGAGCAGGTTGATGCCTTCGAGCTCACCCGGCATGGCTTCACGCGTCGCATCCGTCACGCATTGGGTCACGGCCGTGATCGCCCCTTCGTAGCCAACTGCCTTCAGTCCTTGGAAGGCTGCGATGCAGAACGCGTCGTTGCCGAGGACGTGCACCACCCCAGCTCCGCCGTCGACCACTTGCTGCATCTGAACCGTCATGTCAGCGGTGCCGATCGGAACCTTCACGACCTCGTACTCGAGCCCGGCCTTTTCCATCGTCGCCGGGCCGTCGGCCTCGACGATGTCGACCGCCTGAGGCACGTCGATGACGACGAAAGCGACCTTGTCTGCACCTTCCGCCTCCGCCGTCGCCACGGGCAAGCCGAAGAAGGTCGCGACGGGATTCGCGTTGAGGAATGTCGACTGTGAATCGGCCTGCATCGCCTCACCAAACCCGGCGAGGATGAGGGTCGGAATGCCCGCGGCGTGCAGCGGCTCCCACAGCGACTGAGTTTGGGTGGATTGCGAGAGCGTGACGGCGACGACGCCCTCCTCGACCATTCGGTTGCCGCAATCCGTCGCTCCCGCGGGGTCGGCTCCGGTCTCACACGTCACGATCTCGATCGGGCGACCGCCGATCCCCGCCTTGTGGGCGTTGAGGTACTCGGCCGTCGCCTGTCCGGCACGCAGCTCGTCGGTGTTGTCGAAGGCGTCGGTCTGGCCGTCCGTCACCAGTCCGATCCTCACAGGCTCCCCGGATGCCGGGTTCTCCGGTCCGAGCAGGTCCGTGGCTGTACCTGCCTTGACGGTCTCGTCCGTCTCCGAGCCGCTGTTTGCCGAGTCATCGCCACAGGCGGTCACCGCAACCAGCAGCGCGCCGAGGGCGCAGACTGCGACCGCTCGCCGCACCTGGCCCGCGATTCCGACGATCTTCACCTTGCGCATCCGACCCCCCTGGGTTCGTGGCACCGAGTGCCACGGCCGGGTTACCATAACCCGGCACGCAACAGACGGGGGCCATGTCGGTGGCATGACCGGCAGATCCTGGCCGCGATCCACGCGTCAGGTCCGGTACCGCCACCACGGCGACGACATCGACCACGACTCGATCCTTGAGCTCTGCCCGCCGCCCCGTCGGGCTGGTAGCAGGCGGTGGACGAGGTGCACATCGTCGAGGTTCGCACCAGTAGCGGCGTCGGCCACACCTAGAGCCGCCAACGCGCCGAGCCACGCCGTCGGGGCCGCAGGTGGTGGGGCACTGCTGCGCAGTCCCTCATCCTCGCTGTGTTGCAGCGGAAGACGTGCCACTTGACTCAGGTACCCTAGGGGGGTAGGGTACAACCGTGGCTGGTTACGAGATGAACAAGGACGACCTGCTGGCACGGCTCCGCCGGATCGAAGGGCAGGTGCGCGGCATCGCGCGGATGATCGACGAGGACCAGTACTGCATCGACGTACTGACCCAGGTGTCAGCCGCAACCAAGGGGCTGCAAGGGGTGGCGCTCGGCTTGTTCGACGATCACCTCCGTCACTGTGTCGCCGAGTCCGTGGCGGCCGGTGGGAGCGACGCGAACCAGAAGCTGACCGAAGCGACCGCCGCGGTCGAGCGACTGCTCAAGAGCTGAGCTGGTCGACGTGAAGACCCACGCGCACCCACGCACCGACGAGCTGGACGCGGCGAGCATCGCGCAACACGACGTCGATCATCATGCGGGGTTGACCGCACACGGCCAGACCGGCGAAGCCACCGCGAGTCACGGCACGAAGGACGCCCACAGCGGCCATGACAAGCACGCGGGTCATCACGTGGAGATGTTCCGGCGTCGGTTCTGGGTCAGCCTGCTGTTGTCGGTCCCGGTGGTGGTGACCAGCCACATGGTCATGGACTGGTTCGGCTACGACCTCGACTTTCGAGGTATCGAGTGGGTCGGTCCCGTGCTCGGGTCCGTCATCTTCTTCTGGGGCGGCTGGCCGTTCCTCGAAGGCGCCTGGCGCGAGGTGAAAGCACGGCAGCCCGGAATGATGCTGCTGATCGCCATGGCGATCACCGTCGCCTACGCGGCCTCGATGGCAACGTCACTGGACGCCTTCGAACTCGACTTCTGGTGGGAGCTGTCGCTGCTGGTGACGATCATGCTGCTCGGTCACTGGCAGGAGATGAAGGCACTCGGCCAGGCCCAGGACGCGCTCGCTGCACTGGCCGCGCTGCTCCCCGACGAGGCCGAACGTGTCGGCCCCGACGGCGTGGTCGTCACCATCGCCGCCGAGGATCTTCAACCGGGCGATCTCGTACTGGTTCGCTCCGGTGGCCGAGTCCCCGCCGACGGCGAGATCGTCGAGGGGACGGCCGAACTGGACGAGTCGATGATGACCGGCGAATCCAAGCCTGTTCCCAAGGGCATGGGTGATCGGGTCGTGGCGGGAACCGTGTCGACGGACTCGGCGATCCGAGTGCAGGTCGACGCCGTCGGCGACGACACCGCCCTCGCCGGCATCCAGCGGCTCGTGGCCGAAGCCCAACAGTCCCGCTCGCGGGCCCAGGTGCTCGCCGACCGGGCCGCTGCGCTGCTCTTCTACGTTGCCACTGGCGCCGCCATCATCACCGGGATCGTGTGGATCGCGCTCGGCGAGGGGGACGAGGCGGTCACACGGGTCGTGACGGTGCTGGTCATCTCCTGCCCCCACGCCCTCGGCCTCGCGATCCCGTTGACGACGTCGATCTCCTCGGCCATGGCGGCGACCAGCGGCATCCTCGTCAAGGACCGCCTCGCACTCGAGGAGAGCCGCACCGTCCAGGCGTTCCTCTTCGACAAGACCGGCACGCTCACCAAGGGTCAGCACAAGGTCGTCGGCCTGGCCGGCGCCGGCATGGGCGACGACGAGGTGTTGCGCATCGCCGGCGGAGTCGAGTCCGACAGCGAGCACCCACTCGCCCGTGCCATCGTCGCGGCTGCCAAGGAGCGCGGCGACGTGGCGGCGGCAACCGATTTCAAGTCGATCACCGGCCGCGGGGTCGCGGCGATCGTCGACGGTCGGCCCTACGCAGTGGGCGGCCCGGCACTGCTGCGCGAGCTCGACCTCGACGAGCCCGCCGAACTCGCGGACTGGTCGCAGCATTGGAAGGAGCGCGGCGCGGCGGTCCTGTACCTGATCAGCGGCGACGTGATCGTCGGGGGGTTCGCCCTCGAAGACGAGGTTCGCCCCGAGGCCCGCGAGGCAGTACAGCAGCTGCAGGCCCGGGGCCGGCACGTGGTGATGATCACCGGCGACGCCCGCCAGGTCGCCGATGCCGTGGGCCGCGACCTCGGCGTCGACGAGGTGTTCTCCGAGGTGCTCCCCGACGACAAAGCCAACAAGGTCGGCGAGCTCCAAGCCCGGGGTCTGAAGGTGGCCATGGTCGGCGATGGGGTCAACGACGCCCCGGCGCTCGCCAAGGCCGATGTCGGTATCGCGATCGGTGCCGGCACCGACGTCGCGATCGAGTCCGCCGGGCTGATCCTGGCGAGCTCGGACCCACGCCTGGTCGTCAGCATCATCCGACTGTCCGAGGCGGCATACCGCAAGAGCCTGCAGAACCTGTGGTGGGCAGCCGGGTACAACATCGTCGCCATCCCCCTCGCCGCCGGCGTGTTCGCGCCGATCGGCATCTCCATGCCCCCCGCCGTGGCCGCCATCCTCATGAGCGCATCCACGATCGTCGTCGCCGCGAACGCCCAACTGCTTCGCCGTCTCGACCTCCGCCCTGACAACAGTCGAACCGACTCCACCCAAACCTCACACATCCGTGAAAGGGAATCCCGATGATGCTGCCCCGGCCCGTCCTTGTCCTCGCTGCCGTCACCGTCGGCGCACTTGGGCTCGCCGCCTGCGCTGATGACGACACCACCGATGCCGGCGGATCGAGCGATGCACGCGCCGTGCAGATCGACATGGTCGACACGGCCTTCGAACCCGATCACCTGGCAGTCACCGAGGGCGAGACGATCCGCTTCGTGTTCACCAACACCGGCGCCGTCGCCCACGACGCGTTCATCGGCGACGCCAACGCCCAAGCCGACCACGAGGAGGAGATGCGCTCCGACATGGCAGGCATGCACGGCGGCGACGCCGACGCCATCACGGTCGAGCCCGGCGACACCGGCGAGCTCGCCTACACCTTCGACGGGACCGGCTCGATCGAGATCGGATGCCACCAGCAGGGCCACTACGAGGCCGGCATGAAGATGCCCGTCGACGTCGCCTGACTCAGAGGACACAGGAAGCACGTAGCGATGACCACGACCACCTACGACGTCAACGGCATGACCTGCGGGCACTGCGTGAACGCCGTCACGGGCGAGCTCAACAAGCTGCCCGGCGTCAACAATGTCGACGTCGACCTCGGCACCGGCGCGGTGACCGTCACCAGCGATCAGCCCCTCGAAACCGACGCGGTGCGCGTCGCGCTCGATGAGGCCGGACCGTACGAGCTCGTTCCATGACCGTCGCCGTGCGGCTGGCCGGGTTCGCCACCCTGCTCGTCGTCGTGTTCGTCGGCAGCTGGGCCGTCGGCGCGGCCGTTGGGCCCCTCGACACCCAAGAACCGCCAGCCCACGTCGAGCACACGCCGTGACCAACATCGCCAGCCCCACGCGGCGCATCGACCTCGCCATCGGAGGAATGACCTGCGCCTCCTGCGTCGCCCGCGTCGAAAAGTCGCTGAACCGCCTCGACGGCGTCACCGCGACCGTGAACTTCGCCACCGAGACGGCGACCACCACCGTCCCCGAGGGCACTCCGGTCGAGGATCTCGTCGCCGCGGTCGAAGCCGCCGGCTACACCGCCACGCCGCCGCGCCGGCCCTCCGAGGCGAAGGCCACGGCGGCTGATGACGAGGTCGACGAGACGACGCAACTGCGAACTCGACTCCAGGTCTCAGTGGCCCTCACGGTGCCGGTCGTGGCGATGGCCATGATCCCCCGTCTCCAGTTCGACAACTGGCAGTGGCTGTCGCTCACCCTCGCGGCCCCCGTCGTGGTATGGGGAGCGCTGCCGTTCCATCGCGCTGCGTGGGCCAACCTCCGCCATGGCACCGCGACCATGGACACCCTGATCTCCCTTGGCACGATCGCCGCGTTCGGCTGGTCGCTCTACGCCCTGTTCGTCGGCGACGCCGGGGACCCCGGCATGCGCATGCCGTTCGATCTCACCGTCGAGCGGGGCGCTGGTACCCACGAGATCTATCTCGAGGTCGCCGCCGGCGTGACCGTGTTCATCCTCGCGGGGCGTTACTTCGAAGCTCGCGCCAAGCGCCGCTCC
>DATEEV010000293.1:0-12682 GCA_035281005.1 Microthrixaceae bacterium
CTCGAGGCCGTTCGCAAGCGCCCCGGCATGTACATCGGTGGCACGGGCTCCGACGGCCTCCACCACCTGGTGTGGGAGCTGATCGACAACGCGGTCGACGAGGCCGCCGCCGGGTTCGCCAACTTCATCGAGGTCACGCTCAACCGCGACCGGTCGGTCGAGGTCTCCGACAACGGCCGGGGCATCCCCGTCGGCAAGAAGGACGGCAACCGGACCGCACTCGAGTACGTGTTCACCGAGCTCCATGCCGGCGGCAAGTTCGGCTCGGGCGCCTACGGCGCGTCGGGTGGCCTGCACGGCGTCGGTGCGTCGGTCGTCAACGCGTTGGCTGCGAAGCTCATCGCCGAGGTCGACCGCGACGGCAAGACCCACCGGCTGTCGTTCTCCGAGCGCGTCCCGGGTCGCTTCGATGCCAACAACAAGTTCAAGGCGACCTCCACCCTCGAGATCGTCCGCAAGATCCCGCCGAAGCGCACCGGCACCCGCGTCCGGTTCTGGCCGGACCTCGAGCTGTTCGACCCCGGGGCCACCATCGAGTTGAGCCGGGTCCGCGACCACGTGGCCCAGGTGTGCTTCCTGGTGCCCGGCCTCAAGGTCCGCCTGGTCGACAAGAGAGGCGACCATGAGCCCGAGGAGTTCGTGGCGAAGGGTGGACTGACCGACTTCGTCGACTACCTGTCGATCGGTGAGTCGGTGACCGAGATCGTCACCCTGCACGGCCGCCAGACCTTCACCGAGCGGGTCCCGGTCGACGGGAAGATGGCCGACGTCGAGCGTCAGTGCCTCGTCGACGTTGCGCTGCGCTGGGTCAAGGGCTACGACACCTCCGTCGTCAGCTTCGTGAACACGATCCCGACCCGCGAGGGCGGCACGCACGTCACCGGCTTCGAACGCGCGATGAACAAGGCCGTGAACGACACGCTCATGGCCGGCAACCGCAAGCTCGCCAAGCTCGCGAGGTCGGGCAAGGACCGCGCCGAGAAGGCCGACGTGCAGGAAGGCCTCGTCGCCGCGATCAAGGTCACCTTCCCCGAGCCGCAGTTCCGCGGCCAGACCAAGGGCGAGCTCGGCACGCCCGGCGTGCAGTCGATCGTCTACGACATCGTGAAGGACGGACTCACCGCCTGGTTCGAGGGAAGCGGAAAGAAGTCCCACGTCGCGAACATCCGCGAGAAGATCACCCAGGCCATCCTCACCCGCGTCTCGGCGCGCCAGACGCTCGAGGCCAAGCGCAAGGCGGCGAGCCTCGCCGCCGGCAGCATGCCCGACAAGCTGGCCGACTGCCGCACGCACGGGCTCGACGCCGAGCTGCTGATCGTCGAGGGCGACTCCGCGGCCGGACCGGCCAAGGCGGGGCGCAACAGCGAGTACATGGCGGTGCTCCCGCTCCGCGGCAAGGTCGTCAACGCCGGCAAGTCGAACCTCAAGCAGGTCATCGAGAACGCCGAGGCGCAGGCGCTGTTCACCGCCATCGGCGCCGGTTCGGGCCGCGACTTCAACCTCGCGGACTCGCGGTACGGCCGCATCATCATCCTGTGCGACGCCGACGTCGACGGCAGCCACATCCGCTGTCTGCTGCTCACGCTCATCTACCACTACATGCGACCGCTGCTCGAGGACGGCCGTGTGTTCGCCGCGCAGCCGCCGCTCTACACGGTCAAGGTCGGCGACACGGTCCATCACGCATTCAGCGACGCCGACAAGGAACGCCTCACCACCGAGCTGTGCACCGGCAACCGCAGGCCCGAGAGCCTGCAGTGGGTGAGGTTCAAGGGGCTGGGTGAGATGGACGTCGAGGAGCTCGCCGAGACCTGCCTCGATCCCGAGACGCGGATCCTGCGCCGCATCACCATGGAGGACGCGATGGCCGCGCACCACGCGGCCGAGATGTTCGACGTGTTGATGGGCAGCGACGTGAGCCGGCGCCGTCAGTTCCTCCTCGACAACTCCGAGCTCATCGACCTCGAGGCCCTCGACGTCTGACCATCCGATGTCGGACACCGAGCTGCACTCACCCCTTCCTGCGCGAGGGACCGACACCGACGTGATCGTCGTCGGTGCGGGGATCGTGGGACTCGCGACGGCCCGTGCCCTCGCGCGCAGGGGTGCCGACGTCACGGTGCTCGACAAGGAACCGTTGATCGCCGCGCACCAGAGCGGCCACAACTCCGGCGTGATCCATTCGGGCATCTACTACCGACCCGGCACCGCGAAGGCCCGCCTGGTGGCCGACGGCCGCACTCAGCTGCTCGATCTCTGCGTCGAGCACGCCGTCGCGCATCAACTCTGCGGAAAGGTCGTGGTCGCCACGTCGGACCGCCAGCTCGGGGCGCTCCGCCTGCTCGAGTCGCGAGCGGCCGAACACCGCATCGCCACGACCCGGCTCACGCCCGAGGGCCTCCGCCGCATCGAGCCGCACGCGGCCGGGCTGGCCGCGTTGTCGGTCCCCGGCGCGGGAGTCGTCGACTTCACCCACGTCTGCGCGGCGCTTCAGAGCGAGTTGGAGGCACACGGGGGTCGGGTCGTGCTCGGAGCGACCGTGGCGCGGGTCGACGATCGCGACGACCGCGTGGTCGTCGAGACCGCGGCCGGCTCGCACCGAGCGAGGGCGGCCGTGGTGTGCGCGGGCCTGCAGGCCGGTGAGGTCGCGCGTGCGTCAGGACTGACACTCGATCACCGGATCGTCGCGTTCCGCGGCGAGTACCACGACGTCGAGGGCCATTCGGCCGACCTCGTGCATCACCTCGTCTACCCGGTGCCCGACCTGCGCTTCCCCTTCCTCGGCGTCCACATCACCCGCGGTGTCGAGGGGACCGTGCACGCCGGCCCGAACGCCGTGCTCGCGCTGGCGAGGGAGGGCTACCGGTGGCGCGACGTCGAGGCGTCGACACTGCGATCGCTGGTGGCGGACCCGGCGGTGCGGGCGCTGGCACGCCGTTACGGCCGCACCGGCCTCGCCGAGATGGCCCGCTCGTGGTCGAAGGCCGCCACTCTCCACGCGTTGCGGCGACTCGTGCCCGACCTGCGCGCCAGCGACCTGCGACGAGCCTCGTCGGGCGTGCGCGCCCAGGCCATCACCGACGACGGGGCCCTCGTCGACGACTTCGTCTTCGCGGACGGCCGATCGACCGTGCACGTCGTCAACGCGCCTTCGCCGGCTGCAACCGCCTCGCTCGCCATCGGCGCCGAGATCGCGGGCAGGCTCCTCGCGCGGATCGCCGCCTGACGAAACCCGACCACGAACCGACGGGCCCAACACCAAAAACGACATCGGGGCGGGCCCGAAGGCCCGCCCCGGCTCGCACAACGCAGGGGGGTTACGTTGGCGATCGCTCCACAGGAGGGGGGATCCCGGGGAGCTAGATGGTGGAAAGGTCGCTCAGGCGGCCTTCGCAGCGGCAGCCGCCTTCTTGGCGGTCTTGCGATCGAGGGCCTTGTCGGTGATGGGAGCGGCGGCCTTCGCGACGGCGACGGCGATCTCCTTGTTGGTGTCGAGCACCGACTTGGCGAACTTGAACTGGTTGTTGATCACCTCGGTCGGCGTGGGGATCTGCTCGGCGAAGGGGACGACGGGGATCTCGGGGAAGCGCTCGATGACGAAGTCGACAACCACGGTGACGCCCTTGACGACGGGCGCCTTCACGCTGGAGATGGTGTCGACGACGCTCGACTGGACGTCGGTGAGCTTCTCGATGACGGGGGTGGTCACGGTGATGGGTTCCTTCGTTCGGACGCCGGCCGCGGGGTCCTGTTCAAGGAGGGTGGGCGAACGACGCGTGTGCTGACTTCGCCGCTAACTGTAGCAAGCACGTGCGAACTTCGTCAACCATCTTGCGAACATCTGCAAGCGACACTTGTCACTCCAGCGGGAACCTCAGGGGCCTTCCGGTGGAGATCTGGTGCTCGACGTTTTGGATTCGAGGAATCCCGACTAGTTTGATCAGGATTCAACCGAACCACCCTAGAGGGGTATCTGACATGGCAATCCGACTGGGAGACGACGCTCCCGACTTCACCGCTGAGACGACCGAGGGCACCGTCAACTTCCACGACTGGAAGCAGGGCAGCTGGGCCGTCCTCTTCTCGCACCCCAAGGACTTCACCCCCGTGTGCACCACCGAGCTCGGCACCGTCGCCAAGCTCAAGCCCGAGTTCGACAAGCGCAACGTGAAGGTCATCGGCATCTCGGTCGACCCGATCGACAGCCACCACGGCTGGTCGCAGGACATCACCGACACCCAGGGCGTCGAGCTGAACTTCCCGCTGATCGCGGATCCCGATCGCAAGGTCGCCGACCTCTACGACATGATCCACCCGAACGCGAACGACACCCTGACCGTGCGGTCGGTGTTCATCGTCGGCCCCGACAACAAGGTGAAGCTGACCCTCACCTACCCGGCCTCGACCGGGCGGAACTTCGACGAGCTGCTCCGCGTGATCGACTCGCTCCAGCTGACCGCCAACTACAAGGTCGCGACCCCGGCGAACTGGACCCACGGCGACGAGGTCATCATCGGCGGCCCGGTCACCGACGAGGAGGCCAAGGAGCTCTTCCCCGACGGCTGGCGCGCCGAGAAGCCCTACCTGCGGTACGTGCCCCAGCCCAAGGGCTGATCCCCCCGGCCGGTGCGGCCGGTCCGCTCATGGAGCGGCCGGCCGTGCCGCTGCCGCGGTGAACAGGTTGACCCAGCCGCGGGGCTCGACGCCCAGGTCGGCCCACCGCACCTCGGCGTCATGCGCCCGGGCGTCGGCGTCGGGCCAGCCGGCGGCACGCGCCGCCACCGACGTGGCGAGGCAGAGCACCGCACGGGCCACCTCGTCGCCGGTCGAGGTCAGCTCCTCAGCAAGTCGGGCGAAGCCCACTCCGTCGTCGTCACAGCCGAGGCTCTCGGCCAGCGAGACGTAGAGCCGGTCGAGATAGGTGGCGCGCGGGTTGTCGCGCACCCGGGCGCCGAGCTGGTCGATCAGGGAGCGGTCGTGGGTCACGGCGGCGCTGAGTGCGCCGACGGATTGCGCGAACGCGCTGGTCGGATCGCGCTCGAGCACGACCCCCATGAGACGCGCCGCGTCGTCACCACGCCCGAGCTCCAACAGCGCGAGCGCCGCCGTCGCCTCGACCTCGGTCGGATTCGTCATGCCGACCGGGACGGCGGACGGCAGCGAGTCGATCATGTCGATCCACCGCTCGATCATCGTCAGGTCTCCGAGGGCGACGCCGAGGGCGAGGTGCATGCTGCGCGCCATCGACTCGACGCCGGCGTCGCTCGACGCCGAAGCGGCTTCGACGACGGCAAGGCCCTCGGCCACGCGGCCTCGCATCACCATGGCCCTCGCCAGCACGGCCTGGGCCTGACCCAGGCCCTGCGGGTCGCCGACCGAGCCGAGCAGCTTCGTCGCTCGTTGGGCCATGTGTTCGGCGGACTCGGTGCGCCCTTCCCACAGCTCGATGGAGCTCAGAACGATCAGCATCATCCCCTGGCCCCATTGATCCGCTCGTCGTTCGCTCTCCTGGAGGATCATCGACGCCAGCTGGCGGGACTCGTCGACGCGACCCTGCAGCAGGCGGACGAAGGCCATCAGCCCGTGGGTCCACGCCAGCCCGCCCATGTCGCCGAGATCGTCGAAGACCGACGCCGCGTCCTCGAGCCAGCCCTCGGCCCGTTCGATGCGACCGGTCACGAACGCGATCCACGCAAGGTTCTGCAACGCCCAGGCCTCACCGCGACGATCGCCCACCGACCGGAAGTCGGCGAGCGCGTCACTGACCGGCTCCTCCGCCCCGGCGAGGTCGTGGCTGTAGAGCAGTGCCATGCCGGAGAGTCGCCGCGCCTCAGCGCGTCCCTCGACGTCGCCGAGGCGGTCGTAGATCTCGACGGCGTCAGCCAGCAGTCGGGACGCCTCCTCGACGTTGCCGCGACGCGACTCCGCCGACCCGAGGATCGCCGTCGCCGCTGCCCGGCACTTGTCGTCGCCGGCCGCCTCGGCCAGCGCGACCGCGAGGAGGGCGTCGTCGCGAGCATCGTCGTATTTCCACAGCTCGCATCGGGCTCGTGCTCGAGCCACGAGCACGTCGAGCTCCGCGCTGCCGTAGTCACCGTGGGGCGCGGCGAGCTCGAGCATCTGGGTTCGCAGTCGATCGGCGATCACCCAGGCCGCGGACTGATCCGCGCGTCGAGCGGCCTCGTCGATCCAATGCAGCGCTCGATCCCTGATGTCGTCGTCGGTGACCGCCTCAGGGCCGACCTCACCGAGCAGCAGAGCCGCCTCGGTGTAGTGGCGCGACACGGTGTCGACGTGCCAGTCGTCGATGAAGCGGCCGGCCGCGAAGGCGTCGAGGTACGCGGCGATGCCGTGGTGTCGCACGAATCGCCCGAGCTTGGTCAGCCGCGAGTACGCGACCTCCCGGACGAGGTCGGACCGGAAGGCCCAGGTGCGTCGGTCGACGGTCAGGACCTCTTTCGCCTCGAGGCTCGCCACCACCGCCGGGATGTCGGTCCTGCCCCGCTTCTTCTCGGCCAGGCGCTCGAGGGCCTCGATCGGGCCAGAAGCGCCCCACACCGCGGCGTCCTCGATCGTGTGCTGCTCGTCGGGGGTGAGCGCGTCGATGCGGGCCGCGATCAGGCCGCGCAGCGTGTCGGGCAGCTCGAGCGCGACGTCGAAGGTGGTCACGTCACCCTCACCCACGAGCGTGACGAGTTCCTCGAGGTACAACGGGTTGCCCCCGGCGCGGTCGAGCAGCATGTCGCGCACGTTGGCCGCGAGCTCGAAGTCGGCGAGCGAGTCGACGATCGCGCCCGACGCGGTCCGGTCGAGCGGATCGAGGTTGAGCACGAGCGTGTTGTGCCCCGCCGTGCGTGGCGACCACCGGTCGAGCAGCGTGCGTCGGGCAGTGGCGAGCAGCACGAACGGTGCCCGCGCCAGCTGCTCCGAGAGCTCGTCGATCGTTTCGAGCACGAGCTCGTCGGCCCAGTGGAGATCGGCGAGTCGCACGACGATGGGCCGCGCCCGCAACGACGACTCGACATAGGCGAGCAGCGCCTGAGTGGCCTCGGTCCGGGCTCGTGCCGGGTCGAGGCCGCGCAACGGACCGTCGTAGCCGAGCACGTGGAGCAGCCCGTTGGTGATCGCGTCGACGCGGGCCGCGTCGCGGGACGGGACCACGCGCTCGACCGACGTCCGACACGCCTCGAGCGCCCGATCGAGCGGCTCGTCGAGCGCGAGGTCCAGGACGTCACGCAACCCATCCGCGATGGGCCACCAGGGGTTCGCCTCGCCGTAGGGGACACAGCGACCGTTGAGCACGAGCGCGTCGGGCCACTGGTCCGCCACGATCGCGGCGACCTCGTTGCCGAGACGGGTCTTGCCCATGCCGGCCTCACCCAGGAGCAGCACGAGCTGCGAACGTTCGTGCCGGATCGAGAGCGACACCGCGGTCTCGATCATGGTGAGCTCGGCGTCGCGGCCGACCAGCGGGCTGCGGGCGCGGCGTGGGCGGTACCCCGGGGGCAGGAGGGCCCCCTTGGCGACCCACACCGAGAGCGGCGACTCACGGCCTCGGGGCACGAGCGCACCCCGATCCTCGAACACGATCACGTCGCTCGTCGACTGGTAGGTGGCCTCGCCGACGAGCACCGTCCCGGGATCGGCCGACGTCTGCAACCGGGCGGCGATGTTCACCACGTCGCCCATCGCCGTGTAGTCGCCACCGGCGCGCAGCGCGCCGACGAGCACCTCGCCCGTGTTCACGCCGACGCGCATGCGGATGTCGACCCCGGTCTCGGTCGCGTATTCGCCGAGTGTCTGCTGCATCCGCAGCGCGGCGCGCACGGCACGTTCGGCATCGTCCTCGTGGGCGGTGGGCGCGCCGAACAACGCGACGATCGCGTCGCCGACGATCTTGTCGACCCGGCCCCCGAACGCGGTCACATCGGCAACGAGCCGCTCGAAGGCGCCATCGACGAACCGCTTCACCTGCTCAGGGTCGAGTGACTCCGACATGGAGGTGAACCCGACCAGGTCGGCGAACAGCACCGTGACGACCCGTCGCTCGTCGGTTCGAGCGGTGAGGGCCTGGCCGCACGACGAACAGAAGCGAGCACCGTCGGCCCCGTCCGCACCGCAGGTGGGGCACCTCATCGCGCCAGCTTACGGCCGGTGCCCGACACCCGATCCCGGCACCGCTGACCTCGGGAGCCGGCGAGCCCGTATCGTCGTGAGCCGGCGAGCCTTCTAACATCGCCGACCCATGGGGGCGCAGATGACGGTGGGCGAGTCGCTGGACCGCGACAACGAGGTGGACGGGGCTGGACCGGGCCCGAACGATCGCCGCCTGGCGCTGGTCGTGGGGGTGATCGGCAGCATCGTGGCCGTGGTCGCCGCCCGAGGGCGGTTCCCGGGCATCGGCAACGACGCGGTGTCCTACATCGCCATCGCCGACCACGTCGCCGACGGACGGGGCCTGGGCTACTTCCTGGAGAGTCCGCTCGGCCTGTGGCCGCCGGGGTGGCCGCTGGTCCTGGCGTTCTTCCGGTGGGCCTTCGACATCGATCCCCAGCACACCGCCCTCGTGATCAACGCGCTGTGCCCGATCGCGGTGGCACTGCTGACCCGGTCGATCATGCGGATGCTGACGAACGACCGCCGACTGATCGCGGTCGGGATCATCGTGGCCACGTTGGGGCCCGCGACGTTGTCGCAGATGTACTTCGTGCAGACCGAGCCGACCTTCATCGTGCTCACACTCCTGTCGATCTGGTCGCTGTACCGGTTCTCCGGCTCGGCCCGCACACCAGGGGGCACGCGGTGGTGGTTCCTCGTGCTCGCGATCGTCACGCAATGGGTCGCGTTCATGGATCGCTACGTCGGCCTGGTGCTCATCGGGTCGGGTGCGTTGTGGCTGGTGTTCGACCGTGGTTTCCCGACGTTCTCGCAGCGGCTGCGCAACGGCCTCGTGTTCTTCGCGGGATCGGTCGTGGTTCCGGGCGCATGGATCGTGCGCAACCAGATCGTGGTCGGCTCCCCCTTCGGCATCCGCGACACGCCGATCGCCACCTACAAGACCAACGCGATCGACGCGATCACGTCCGTCGGTCAGTACATCCACGGCTATTCGGCCTACGAGCCCTTCACCGGGCTGGCGCGCCTGGCGACCTGGGGGCTTCTCGCGTGCTGTGGCGTGGGGGCGTTGGTGCTGCTGCGCCGGGCGCTCGCCGCCCGCCGAGCCAGGCTCGGCGCCGATGCCGCCCCGCTCGGGCCCGGCGACTTCCTCGGGCATCGCGTCGGACTGCTCGCGATCTACGCCGCCGCGCACTGGGCGTACATGATCTACAGCGCGTCGACCATCGCGTTCGACCCGGTCAACACCCGGTACCTGGTGCCGATGTTCGTCCCCACACTCATGGTTGCCCTCGTGTTGATCGACAAGGGTGCCTTCGGGCTGCGAGCGAACGCGGATCGCCGCGGCGACTGGGTGGTGAAGCTGGCGGGCGTCGGCCTGGTGGCCTTCCTGGTGGTGCAGCTCGGCGTCGGTGCCGTGCGGATGTCGGCGAGCTACTGGACCGACCTGGCCCAGCGGTACAACAGCGATACGGCGGTCCGCATCCAGGACTCGGACGTGTTCGACCAGATCCCCGACGACTGCCGGCTGTACTCCAACTTCCCCGAGTTCACCTACCTCGCCGGGGTCGAGGCCCAGCGCAGCGCGCGGATCACGAAGTTCGCCAGCTCCGACCGTCAGACCGACCTGGCTGACTTGCACCGGGCGATCGACGAGGACGGCGACTCGGTCTGTCTCATCTGGGTCGACGACGACGCGAGCGACGTGTTCGACCACCCGTCGTACCAGTACCCGCTGCGCACCTTCGAGGAGCAGTTCGAGCTCGAGCAGGTCGCCGGTGATGACGACGTGGCGGTCTACCGGATCCACCCGGCGACCTGACGCGAAACCGCCACGCCGAACCGGCCCTGCGTGCGGGCGAACCCGGTGTCATTCTGAACCGCTCGGTTGACGGGCCAGGTGGACCTGGCTCCGTGCTCCACGGTCCCGATGCATCCGAAGGTCCGCTTCTCGTGGCCGACCGACGTGGCGATTTCGTGGCCTGTGTCGTCTCGCCGCTGCTGTGATGCTCAGCGACAGGCTCACTCTCCCCCTCACCGGGCGACCTGTCAACCCTGCAGATGCGCACCATCTGCCGCACAGATGGCACGCTCGTTGACAGGTCATCGGTCTAGGTTGGTCCCCATGGCAGGCACCGAGTACCTCGACCATCTGGCCTCGATCCGGCTCTTCAGCTCGTGCAACCGCAAGGAGCTGACGAAGATCGCCAAGAGCACCGACGAGCTCGAGGTCAAGGCGGGCAAGGTGCTCACCGACGAGGGAAAGTCCGGCCGCGAGGCGTTCATCATCGTGGAGGGTGAGGCGATCGTGGAGGTCGGCGGCCACGAGGTCGCCCGACTCGGACCAGGGCAGCAATTCGGCGAGCTGGCCCTGCTCGACGGTGGACCGAGAACGGCCACCGTCAAGGCCGCCACGGACATGACCCTGCTGGTGATCAGCCAGCGCGCGTTCTTCTCGCTGCTCGACGACGTCCCCGGCCTCGCCCGCAAGCTGTTGACGTCGATGGCGAGGATCATCCGGGACCTCGACGCCAAGCTCCCGATGACCCACTGACCGGTCCGGCGATGAGCGGGCCTCGGCTTCCCGGCCGAGGCTGCGCGCGGGCTACCTTCGTGCCATGACTGCGACCGCGACCGACGAGACGACGGAGACCGCACCCGGCTCCGGAGGGTTCAAGCCGCGCTACATCGCACTGATCGTCGGGTTCGGGTTCGCCGCGATCACCGCTGCGTCGTACATCGCCGAGCTGTTGTGGGCCGAGCAGTGGAACGTCGACTTCAAGGAAGAGAAGGTCTCCACCCGCGAGTACTTCGTCAACATCCCCGGCGCGTTCCGGCTCGTCTTCTACGTGGTGATCGTCGGCCTGATCGTGTGGGGCGCGATCGCCTTCTCCAACCGGATGAGGAACTGGGAGCGCGGCAACCCCGACAACCGTCGGACCACCACCAAGAACCTGAAGCAACGCGCCGCGGACGTGCGCGCCGGGCTCTACATGCAGACGCTGCTGCGCGACCCCGCCGCCGGGATCATGCACTCGCTGATGTACTTCAGCTTCCTGATCCTGCTCGCGGTCACCACGCTCGGCGAGATCAACCTCCAGATGCCGCCCGACCTCAAGTTCCTGGTCGGCGACGCCTACAGCGCGTTCGCGCTGGTGGGCGACGTGGCCGGCGTCGCGTTCGTGGTCGGCGTCGGCTGGGCGATCGTGCGTCGCTACGTCCAGCGGCCCTACCGCATCCGCATCAAGTCGAAGCCCGAGCACGCCATGATCCTGGGCACGATGCTCCTCATCGGCCTCAGCGGGTTCGCGGCCGAGATGTTCCGCATCGTCCACGACGGAATGCCCAGCTACGAGAAGTGGGCGTTCGTCGGGTACCCGCTGGCCCAGATCGTCGAGGACGTCTCGTGGATCGACACGGCGCACCGCATCTCGTGGGTGGTCCACATCGGTGCCTTCTTCGCGTTCCTGCTGTTGCTGCCGACCACGATGCTGCGCCACGTCTTCACGTCGCCGATCAACATGTACCTGAAGGACCGCGACCGTCCCAAGGGCGCGATGCGGGCGATGCCGAACCTGATGGAGACCGAGCTCGAGAGCTTCGGTGCGTCGACGATCGAGGACTTCACGTGGAAGCAGCTCGTCGACACCGACGCCTGCACGATGTGTGGCCGGTGCACGTCGGTGTGCCCGGCGCACGCGACCGGCAAGCCGCTCGACCCGCGCGAGATCGTGTTGAAGTCGGGCGAGGTGATGGCCGCGACGGGCTCGCCGGTCGTCACGCCGCCGATCGGCGTCGACGCGGAGATCACGATCACGGCCGACTCGCTGTTCGAGCGGATCACTCCCGAGGAGGTGTGGTCGTGCACGACGTGCAAGGCGTGTGACGAGATCTGCCCGGTCAACATCGAGATCCTCGACAAGATCCTCGACATGCGGCGCTACCTCTCGCTGATGGAGTCGAACTTCCCCACCGAGCTCGGCGCCGCGTACCGCGGCATGGAGAACAGCGGCAACCCATGGGGCATGTCGCAGGGCGAGCGGGCCGACTGGGCCAAGGACCTCGAGGGCATCAAGATCCTCGGCGACGGCGACCCCGTCACCGCCGAGTACCTCTACTGGGTCGGCTGCGCCGGGAGCTTCGACGACAAGAACAAGAAGGTCACCCAGTCGATGGCCAAGCTGCTGCGTCGCGCGGACATCGACTTCGCCATCCTCGGCCCGTCGGAGAACTGCACCGGCGACCCCGCCCGCCGCTCCGGCAACGAGTACATCTTCCAGATGCTGGCGATGCAGAACATCGAGACGCTCGAGTCGATGGGCGTGCGGAAGATCATCACGCAGTGCCCCCACTGCTTCAACACCCTCGCCAACGAGTACCCCCAGCTCGGCGGGCACTACGAGGTCATCCACCACAGCCAGCTCCTCGAGCAGCTCGTGGCCGACGGCCGGCTCGACCTGACCGACGCGAAGCTCGAGGAGCGGGTCGTGTACCACGACTCGTGCTATCTGGGGCGCCACAACGACGTGTACGTCGCACCCCGGAAGGTGATCGGAGCACTCAAGGG
>DATEEV010000294.1:0-9301 GCA_035281005.1 Microthrixaceae bacterium
ACCGCCCGCTCGAGGCCGGCGGCGCGCAGTTCCTCGCGCACGATCGAGTCGGCCTCCTGGAGGATGGCGACCTTGTCGGGCGTGACCTCGCCGATGATCCGCACACCGAGGCCCGGCCCGGGGAACGGCTGACGCCACACGATCTCGTCGGGGAGGCCGAGCTGCGCCCCGACCTGGCGGACCTCGTCCTTGAACAGGCTGCGGAGCGGCTCCACCAGTTCGAAGTCCATGTCGTCGGGCAGGCCTCCGACGTTGTGATGGCTCTTGATCTTGGCCGCGTGGGTCGTGCCGGACTCGATCACGTCGGGATAGAGCGTCCCCTGCACGAGGAAGTGGGCGTCGGTGATGCCACCGGACGCGTCCTCGAAGATCCGGATGAACAGCTCGCCGATCGCCTTGCGCTTGTCCTCCGGCTCGGTCACGCCGGCCAAGCGCTCGAAGAACCGGTCCGCGGCGCGGACGTGGATGAGCTCGATCCCCTGGTGGCGCCGGAACGTGTCGACGACCTGGTCGCCCTCGCCCTTCCGCATCAGGCCGGTGTCGACGAACACGCAGGTGAGCTGTGGGCCGATGGCGCGGTGCACCAGAGCGGCCGCCACCGCGGAGTCGACCCCGCCGGACAACCCACAGATCGCGCGACCGGAACCGACCTGGACCCGAATCGACTCGACCGTGGAGTCGATGAAGTTCTCCATCGTCCACGAGCCCGCGAGCTCCGCCGCCTCGAAGAGGAACCGCTCCATCAGCTCCTGACCGCGTGGTGTGTGGAGCACCTCGGGGTGGTACTGCACCCCGTAGAAGCCCCGGTCGCGGCTCTCGAACGCCGCAGCCGGGGTGTCACCCGACGACGCGGTCACCATGAAGCCCTCCGGCGCCTCGGTGATCGTGTCGAAGTGGCTCATCCACACCTGCTGGTGGTCGGTGTCACTGAAGAGCACGCCGCTCGCGGCGACCTCGAGGTCGGTGCGGCCGTACTCGCCGCGGCCCGTCTTGGCCACGGTGCCGCCCAGGTCGCGGGCGATGAGCTGCGCGCCGTAGCAGATGCCCAGGATCGGGATCCCGAGCTCGTAGACCCCGGGGTCAATCGTGGGCGCACCCTCGGCGTGTACCGATTTCGGCCCGCCCGAGAAGATCAGCGCCGATGCACCCTGCGCGGTGAGCTCGGCCGCGCTCACCGTGTGCGGAACGATCTCCGAGTACACGTGGCACTCGCGGACGCGACGGGCGATGAGCTGCGCGTACTGCGCCCCGAAGTCGACGACGAGCACACGCTCGGTCATGCTCGCTCTCCTCGGGGAGTACCCCGCGCCGCACCGAGCACCACGTCGGCCTTCTGGAACTCCTTCAGCGACGCGTAACCACACACCGCCATCGACTTCCGCAGGGCGCCGATCAGGTTCGTCGAACCCGAGTGGTCCGTGGCGGGGCCGAAGAGGACCTCGGCGAGGGTCCCTCGGGTGCCGACACCGACCCGTCCACCGCGGGGCAGCGTTCGGTGGGTGGCGGCCATGCCCCAGTTGTAGCCACGGCCCGGCGCTTCCTCGGCCGCCGCGAGCGGGGTTCCGATCATCACCGCATCCGCGCCGCAGACGATCGCCTTGGCGATGTCGCCGCCGGTGCGCATCCCGCCGTCCGCGATCACGTGGACGTAGACGCCGGTCTCGTCGAGGTGGCGCATCCGGGCCGAGCGGGCATCCGCGATGGCGGTGGCGTGCCCGCCGCCGACACCCAACACGTCAGGCGTCGACGACGCTTGACCCTGGCCGACACCGACGAGCACCCCCGCGGCCCCGGTTCGCATCAGGTGCAAGGCCGCGGGATAGCTCGCGCACCCGCCCACGATGACGGGGATCTCGAGCTCGCGGACGAATCGCTTGAGGTTGAGCGGCTCCGTCTCGCCCTGCGAGACGTGCTCCGCCGAGACGATCGTGCCCTGGATCACCAACAGGTCCAACTCGGCGGCGAGCAGGTCGGGCAGCATCGACTGGGCGTTGGCCGGCGACACCGCTCCACAGGCCGTCACCCCGGCCGCGTGCAGCTCGGCGATGCGCGCCCGCACCAGATCCGGGCGGACCGGGGCGGAGTAGGCCTGGACGAGCGCGGCGTGGACCTGGTCGTCGCGGAGCTCGGCCAAGTCGTCGAGCACCGCCTCGGGCTCGTCGTGTCGGGTCCAGAGGCCCTCGAGGTGCACCACTCCGAGGCCGCCCAACTTGCCCATGGCGATGGCGGTGGTCGGGCTCGAGACCGAGTCCATCGGCGACGCGATGACCGGGATCTCGAAGCCGAAGGCGTCGATCTGCCACGACGTGTCGACGTCGCTCACGTCGCGGGTGCGACGGGACGACACGATGCTCAGCTCGTCGAGCCCATAGACCCGGCGGGCCGACTTGCCCATCCCGACGTCGATGGCTCCGCTCACGGCTGGCTGAACTCCTCGTTGAGAAAGCGACGAGTGTAGTTGGGAGACCGACTCGCTCAGGCTCCTCGGAGTGTCTTGAGCACCTGCCGGGCGATGGTGGAGTTCATCTCCCACGCGGCGCGCCGACCGGCCTTGGAGACCTGGCGCACCACGCTGCCGCCAGTGACCTCCTCGAGGCTGTCGAGGCCCGACACCATCGCCCCCTTGGTGGCGTCGGTGGCCTTGTAACCCATGTTGGTCAGGCCCTTCATCACCTCGCTCTGGGCGATCGGCGACGGTGCGGCCGACGCGATGATCCGCAAGGCGTCTTTGGTGAGCTCGGCGCCCTGGTTGATCGCCTCGACCGGCGTCAGGAGCGACTCTTCGTTGTTCTCGAGGGAGGCCAACCACCGGCGGACCTTGACGACGATCTCGCCGTGGGTCTCACCGTCGAAGCTCAGCGTGGGCATCGCGGAACCCTACCGGCGCGGCCAGTAGCCGGACGGCTCCAAGGAGAGCATGAGCAACAGGAACTGGCGCAGCATGGCCGCGGTGGCTCCCCAGATCGTGTCGCCCTCGATCTCGAAGAAGTGCACCGGATGGTCGATCTGGGTCGGGCCCCACCGTTCCTCGCGGTGGACGCCCGGCTCGAGCAGGTCCGCCACGGGCACCTCGAGGATCGCGTCGACCTCGGAGGGCTGGGGGACCAGGCCCCGGGGAGGCCCGGCGAGGATCCCGACGATCGGCACGATGAAGCGGTCCGACGACACGGTGCTGAGATGATCGAGCTCGCCCACCACCTCGACGGTCGACGGGTCGAGTGCGACCTCCTCGTGGGCCTCGCGCAGCGCCGTTGCCACCGGGTGGCCGTCGCCCGGCTCCTCCCCGCCGCCGGGGAAGCTCACCTCACCCCGATGCGTGCGCACGTCCCACGTGCGCCGCGTGAGCAGCACCTGGGTGCGGGCGTCGATCTCGAAGAAGGCGGCCAAGACCGCCGAGCGGCGGGCGCCGTCGAGCTCGACCGGTGATGGGGCGCCGGAGCGCCCGGAGAACACCGAGCGGATGCGGTCGAGGCCGAGGTCGGCAGTGCCCGGATCCTGATCGACCCACGGGGCCTCCGGCCCGGGACGCCACTGGTCGGGTCGAGGGATGATCTGCGCGCCGCCGCGCGGCCGGGCCTCGGACACGATCAGTCGTCCGTGGGCACCGCGAGCTGCTCCATCAGCTGCTCGAGGAGGTCGCGCATCCCACCGGTCTTCAGGTTCGACATCACCCGCCCCGGCGGGGTCTCGCCGCGCTCCCACTCCATCCACCAGGCGAGCAGCTTCTTGGGATCGGGTACCGGTCGTTCTTCGATCTCACTCATCGAGTCGCAGGCTATCGGCGCGCCGGAGCCGCAAAACGAGGTGTGTCCCTCCACCCACGTTTCGTGTGGGTGAAGGGACACACCGTCGACCGGGCGGGGCGAATCGCCCCGCAGGTCACATCATTCCGCCCATACCGCCCATGCCACCCATGTCGGGCATGCCGGCGCCGGCGCCGGCTTCCTCGGGCTTGTCGGCGATGAGGCACTCGGTGGTGAGGAGCAGGCCGGCGATCGACGCCGCGTTCTGCAGCGCCGCACGGGTCACCTTGGCCGGGTCGATGACGCCGGCCTTGAGCAGATCCTCGAAGTCGCCGGTCGCGGCGTTGAGGCCGATCGAGCCCTTGGACGACTCGATCTGCTGCACGACGACCGCACCCTCGAGCCCGGCGTTGTCGGCGATGTGCCGAGCCGGAGCCTCGAGCGCCTTCCAGACGCTCCGTGCGCCGGTGGCCTCGTCGCCCTCGAGCTTCTCGATGGCGGTGAGGACCGCCTTGCGGGCCCGCAGGAGAGCGGTGCCGCCGCCGGCGACCACGCCTTCCTCGATGGCGGCCCGAGTGGCGCTCAGCGCGTCCTCGATGCGGTGCTTCTTCTCCTTGAGCTCGACCTCGGTGGCCGCGCCGACCTTGACGACGGCCACGCCGCCGGAGAGCTTGGCCAGCCGCTCCTGGAGCTTCTCGCGATCCCAGTCGGAGTCGGTCTCCTCGACCTCACGCTTGATCTGGGCGACCCGGCCCTTGACGTCGTCCTCGGTGCCGGCACCCTCGATGATGGTGGTGTCGTCCTTGGTGACAACGATCTTGCGGGCACGGCCGAGCAGGTCGAGCGTGGTGTTGTCGAGCTTGAGGCCGACCTCCTCGCTGATGACCTGGCCGCCGGTGAGGATCGCCATGTCGGCGAGCATCGCCTTGCGGCGCTCGCCGAAGCCCGGGGCCTTGACGGCGACCGAGCTGAAGGTGCCGCGGATCTTGTTGACCACGAGCGTGGCGAGGGCCTCGCCCTCGACGTCCTCGGCGACGATCAGCAGCGCCTTGCCGGACTGCATGACCTTCTCGAGCACGGGCAGCAGGTCCTGCACCGAGGAGATCTTGCCGTTGACGAACAGGATGTAGGGGTCGCTGAGGACCGCTTCCTGGCGCTCGGGGTCGGTCACGAAGTACGGCGACTGGTAGCCCTTGTCGAACTGCATGCCCTCGACGAAGTCGAGCTCCATGCCGAACGTGTTGGACTCCTCGACGGTCACGACGCCGTCCTTGCCGACCTTGTCGATCGCGTCAGCGATCACGTCGCCGATGCTCGGGTCGGCGGCGGAGATGGCCGCGACCTGGGCGATCTCGGACTTGTCGTCGACGTCCTTCGACAGCGTCGCGATGGCCTCGACGGCCGCGTCGACGGCCTTCTCGATGCCGCGCTTGAGGCCGAGGGGGCTCGCGCCGGCCGCCACGTTGCGGAGGCCCTCGCGGACCAGCGCCTGGGCGAGCACGGTAGCGGTGGTGGTGCCGTCACCTGCGATGTCGTTGGTCTTGGTGGCGACCTCCTTGACGAGCTGGGCACCCATGTTCTCGAACGGGTCCTCCAGCTCGATCTCACGGGCGATCGACACACCGTCGTTCGTGATCGTCGGGGCGCCGAACTTCTTGTCGAGCACCACGTTGCGGCCCTTGGGGCCGAGGGTCACCTTCACGGCGTCGGCCAGCTTGTTCACGCCGGCCTCGAGAGAACGGCGGGCGTCCTCGTCGAATTTCAGGATCTTGGACATGTGTCTCTTTCTCTACTCGTGCGTCGGGTGCGTCGGGTGGGTCAGGTCAGGATCGAACGGTCACTTGCCGACGATGGCCAGCACGTCGCGGGCCTGGAGGATGAGCAGGTCATCGCCGTCGATCGTGATCTCGGTTCCGCCGTACTTCGAGTAGACGACGGTGTCGCCCACCTTGATGTCCATCGGGACGCGCTCGTTGTCGTCGCCGATGCGGCCCGGGCCCACCGCCAGCACCTCGCCCTGCTGGGGCTTTTCCTTGGCGGTGTCGGGGATGACGAGGCCGCTGGCCGTGGTCTCTTCGGCCTCGTTGGCCTTGACGACGATCCGGTCCTCGAGCGGCTGCAGCTTCATGCAGGTGCCTCCATAATTGGGCGCTGGCTGATGTGTTGGCACTCGACGAGTGCGAGTGCCAACTCTAGCAGTCCCGTACCGCGACTGCTAGCTCGTCGGCAGCGACAGGTTCGGGTAGGCGCCGGTGTCGAGCGGGCTGGGCCCGTCGGAGTTGAGGCGGTGGTACGCGGCGGCGGCGACCATCGCGGCGTTGTCGGTGCACATCGACCGGCTGGGCAGGAATCCCCGCAGCCCGTCGGCCATGCAGGCATCGAGGACGGCCTCGCGGAGCTGGGAGTTCGCCGCGACCCCACCGGAGATGCACATGCCTTTCGCGCCGATGTCTCGCGCCGCGCGGCGCAGCTTGGTCACGAGCACGTCGACGACGGCCTGCTGGAACGAGGCCGCCACGTCATCGGTCTCGACCTCGGGGTGCTTGCGCACGTGGTTGATGACGGCCGTCTTCAACCCGCTGAAGCTGAAGTCGTACCCCTCGCCGATCATCGCCCGCGGGAACGGGACCGCCGTGGGGTCACCGCTCATGGCGAGGTGGTCGATCACCGGGCCGCCCGGGTAGCCGAGGCCGAGGAACCGCGCGACCTTGTCGAACGCCTCGCCCGCCGCGTCGTCGAGCGTCGCGCCGAGCACCCGGTACCGCCCCGGGCCGTCCATCCGCACCAACATCGTGTGGCCGCCCGACACCAGCAGCACGGCGAGGGGCATCTCGAGGTCGGGCTCCTCGAGCAGCGCGGCGACCATGTGGGCCTCGAGGTGGTTCACCGCGACGAACGGCACGTCCCACGCAAGTGACAATGCCTTGGCCGCCGACACACCGATCAGCAACGAACCGATCAGGCCCGGCCCATAGGTCGCGGCGACCGCGCCCACCTCCGGGCCTTCCACGCGGGCCTCGAGCAGCGCCTCGGCCACGACCGGGACGAGCAGGTCGAGGTGGGCACGACTCGCGATCTCCGGGACCACTCCCCCGTAGCGGGCATGGAGGTCGATCTGGCTCGACACCACCGAGGACATCACCGAGCGCGAGCCGGCGACGACTGCGGCGGCGGTCTCGTCGCACGAGGTCTCGATGCCCAGGATGGGAACATCGGGCTCGATCAGGGGCACGTGATCGCTCCCCGACGTTCGAGGCCCTGGGTCACCAAGGGTGAGCGAAGCGCCCCCTCGATCGCGGCCAACCGCTCGGCTGCGGCGTCCGAACGCAGGTCGTGGGCCCACATGATCAACGCGTCCTCCCCGATGTCGGAGTAGTAGTTGCGGCGGATGCCCCCGGGGGCGAACCCGAAGCGCTGGTAGAGCTCGATCGCGGCCTCGTTGGTCACGCGGACCTCGAGCGTCGCCTCATCGACCTCGCGGCGACGACAGTCCGCGAACAGGCAGAGCATCATGCGGGTCGCGATCTGCTCGCGACGACGGTCCGGGTGCGCCGCGACGTTGGTGATGTGTGCTTCGAATCCGGTGTACATCAGGCCGCCGAAGCCGACGACGACCGATCCGTCGAGCGCGACGACGTAGTGCCGCGAGGTCGGCAACCTGAGCTCTCCCGCGAACAACGAGGAGGACCAGGGACGGTGGTTGACCTGCTGTTCGATGCGCGACACGCCGCGCAGGTGACGCTTGCGCATCGGCGCGATCACGATCGGACGCCCGGACGGCGCCGGAGAGGCCGACGGTGAGGACATCGCGGTCATTGCGTCCCCGGCGTGCCGAGACGGGTCGTCCAGTTGATCTCCGCGTCAGGCTTGCGCAAGTAGATCGGCTCGACGTCGGCGGCCCTCTGGAACTGCTCGCGCAGCGCCTGGGCGTGCGCGAGTTGCACCAGGGACGCAGCGGAAGGGTGACTGAAACCGTTGTCGGCGAGCTCGACCTTCGCGAGGCCGTCGAAGGCCTCGTGATAGCGATGAGCGCCGTCGCCGACGAGGAGGATCTCCTCCCCCGAGGCCAACAGCTCCGAGGCGAGGTCGTCGGGCGACCCGATTCGGTGGTCGCCGATCCGTTGCATCCCGCCGGGCACCTGACGGTAGAAGGCGTAGTAGAGCTCGCCGCGCCGGGCGTCGAGGGCGGCGACGATCAGTCGGCTGGTGTAGCGGACCGGGAAGGCGAGCAGGTCGAGGCTGGGCACGCCGATCATCGGCAGGGAGAGCGCGTGGGCCAACGCCTTGGCCGTCGCGATGCCGACGCGGAGGCCGGTGAACAACCCGGGCCCGCGATCCACCGCGACGACGCTGATCTCCGAGAGCTCGACCGACGCCTGCCGGCAGATGAACTCGATCGCCGGCGCGAGGTTCTCCGCGTGGCGCTTGCCCTTCGCCGAGTGGGCCATGGCCAGGACGCCCTCGTGGCCGCCGATCGCGCAGCCCGCCTGGATCGTCGCGGTCTCGAGGCCGAGCACCAACACGTCAGACCTCCCGCAGCCAGGGCGTCAGGGCGGTGGTCAGGGCTCGCATCCGCGCCGACCACCGAGCACCGACGGGGTGCAGCTCGAGCGACCGTTCCTCGTCGCCGTCGCCGAGCCGGATCCGAACCTCGAGGTAGTCCTGGGGCAGGACCGGGGCGATGACGTCGCCCCACTCGATCAGGGTCACGGCGTCGTCGTCGAGCAATTCGTTGAGACCGAGGTCGGCGACATCCTCGATCTGCTCGAGTCGGTAGACGTCGAGGTGGTAGAGGTCCAGACGGCCGGTGTAGCTGCGCACGAGCGTGAACGTCGGGCTGGTGATCTGCTCGTCGATGCCGAGCCCACGGCCGAAGCCCTGGCAGAACGCGGTCTTGCCCGCCCCGAGATCGCCCGTCAGCAGCACCAGATCAGCCGGCTGGGCCAGCTCGGCGATCGCCGCGGCGAGGTCAGCCGTGGCCCCGGGCGCGTCGGTCCGGGCGACGATGACGAACGACCCGGACACCCGACAACCCTACCGACCTCGCTGGCGGCGGAGGACCCGATGTCGCCTGACTCCCGCCGCCTTCTACCCTTGGCCACCGTCATGCGTGCCTTCCGTCGCCTCCCACCTCAGATCGCCGGTCTCCGGCCCGTTCTGGTCGCCCTTGCGCTGGTGACGGCATTGGTCCCGGCCCTCACCACCGATCGAGCCGCAGCGCAGGCGGAGCTGGTGACGGTCAGCGTCCGGACCAGCCCCGAGATCGCCGAGCCCGGTGACGACGTCACCGTGCAGGTCCGGGCCACGGGGTGCCCGCCGGGCGGTTCGATCGTCGAGGTGTACCTCACCTCGTCGGACACGGCATCGGTGGCCGCGGCGTTGATGGCACGGGAGGAACCGCCCTCCACGCTGTTCTTCCGGGTCTACGCGGAGATCGAGCTGCCGAACGCAGTGGAAGGTTGGTACGGCGTCCGGGTCGTCTGCGGCCAGTTCCGCCCCGAACGCAAGCCCATGGCGAACACCACGTTTCGTGTGGGCGCCAACCCCACCAAGTCGAT
>DATEEV010000295.1:0-4299 GCA_035281005.1 Microthrixaceae bacterium
GATCATGGTGCCCCGCACCGACATGGTCGCGATGCAGGCGGACTACAAGGTCACCGACATGGTCGAGGTGGCGATCCTCAACGGCCTGTCCCGGTTCCCCGTCTACGACGAGAGCGTCGACGATGTGATCGGTGTCGTCTATGCGAAGGACCTGATGCGGGCCGAGCGCGATGGCGGCGCGTCGCGACCGGTGCGGGAGCTGATGCGCGCGGCGCTCTTCGTGCCCGAGACCAAGCGCGTGGCGGAACTGCTCCGCGAGATGCAGATCGAGAAGACCCACATCGCGATCGTGATCGACGAGTACGGGGGGACCGCTGGCCTGGTGACCCTCGAGGACCTGCTCGAGGAGCTGGTCGGCGAGATCCATGACGAGTTCGACGTCGAGTCACACGGCGTCGAGATCGACGCGAGCAGCGGCGAGCTGATCGTGAACGACCCGACCATCAACGTCGACGACCTCAATGACGCCCACGGGCTGCACCTCCCGGAGGGGGACTGGGACTCCGTCGGCGGGCTGGTGTTCGCGAGGCTCGGCCGGGTCCCCGAGGTCGGCGACGTCGTGGAGGCCGACGGTCATCGCCTCGCCGTCGAGCGCATGGACGGCCGACGGGTCACCAGGGTACGCATCACCGCGATCGAGCCACCGACCGATCGCCCGGCCGACGGCGAGCCCCACGGCGCCACCGACGAAGTGGCGAGCGACGCATGAGCGGGCCGACATGATCGGACTGAGATGACCGGGCTGATCGGTGAGGACCTCGCGGAGGGCCACCGCTCCGGCTTCGTTTCGCTGGTCGGTCGGCCCAACGTCGGCAAGTCGACCCTGCTGAACCGCATCCTCGGTCAGAAGGTCTCGATCGTCTCCGACAAGCCGCAGACCACACGGAACCAGGTCCGGGGCGTGCTGACCCGGCCCGATGCGCAGATCGTCTTCGTCGACACCCCAGGCATCCATCGACCCCGGACCCTGATGGGCGAGCGACTCAACGACGCGGCGCTCGACACGATCGGCGACGTCGACGTGGTGGTGCTGGTCGTCGACGCCACTGCCCCGATCGGAGGGGGCGACGAGTGGGTCGCGACCAGAGCGCCGGCAGATGCCGTTGTCGTCGTGAACAAGGTCGACCTCGCGTCGCGGGACCAGCTGATCGAGCAGTTGGCGCGCGCCGGATCGCTCGAACGAGGCGAGTGCTTCCCGCTGTCTGCCACCACGGGCGACGGCGTCGACGCCTTCGTCGACCACCTCGTCGAGCGCATGCCGGAGGGACCGCAGTGGTACCCGTCCGACATGGTCACCGACGTCGAGGAGGCCTTCTGGGTGGCAGAGCTGGTCCGCGAGCGGCTCCTGGCGGTGACCCGCGAAGAGCTCCCCCACTCGATCGCCACCCGGACCACCGAGTGGGAATGGCCCCGGATCCGCGTCGAGATCCTCGTCGAGCGCGAGTCGCAGAAGGGGATCGTGATCGGCAAGCGCGGCTCGGTGCTGAAGGAGGTCGGCACCGCGGTGCGCAAGGAGTTGCCCAAGGGAGCGTTCCTCGAGCTCATCGTGAAGGTCGACAAGGACTGGCAGCGACGACCTCGCGCGCTGGAGCGGCTCGGTTACTGACCGGATCGAAATCGGCCCGGGAGTTCCCGGCTCCGGGCGGGACAGCGGGTACGGTCCACTTGTGGAGCTGTCCGCCCTCAATTCGACGCGCATCCCCCACCACGTCGCCATCGTCATGGACGGCAACGGACGGTGGGCCCAGCGCCGCGGCCTTCCGCGCACCGAGGGCCACGCCGCGGGGGAGGAGGCGCTGATGGACACGATCTGGGGTGCTGCCGACGCCGGCATCGACTGGCTCACCGTCTACGCCTTCTCGACCGAGAACTGGAAGCGACCGACCGACGAGGTGCGGTACCTCATGGGGTTCAATGAGCGTCTGCTGCTGACGCGCCGCGACGAGATCCACGCCCGCAACATCCGCATGCAGTTCCTCGGTCGTCGTGATTGGCGGGTGCCTCGCCGCATCCTCAAGCGGATCGACGAGACGGTCGAGCTGACCAACCGGAACACGGGCATGGTGGTGTCGATGGCGTTCAACTATGGCGGGCGCGCAGAGCTGGTCGACGCGGTGCGGGAGGTGGTGCGGAGTGGCGTGCGCGCCGACAAGGTGACCGAGAAGACGATCGCCCAGCACCTCTACGACCCGAAGATGCCCGAGCCCGAGCTCGTGATCCGAACGTCGGGGGAGGTGCGAACATCGAACTTCCTGATGTGGGAGAGCGCCTACTCCGAGTGGATCTTCACCGATGTGCTCTGGCCCGACTTCCGACGGGCGCACCTCTACGAATGCATCGCGGAGTACCAGCGACGCGACCGCCGCTTCGGCGGACTGGGAGAGAGCTGAGGTGCTCTACCGCGACACCGCGATCGTCTTGCGCACCTACAAGCTGGGCGAGGCGGACCGGATCGTGGTGCTCTTCACCCGCGGCCGCGGCAAGGTCCGTGCGGTCGCCAAGGGCGTGCGCAAGACGCGATCGAAGTTCGGCGCGCGCATGGAGCCGACCAGTCACGTGAACCTGCAGCTCCACGCCGGTCGTGACCTGCACACCGTGACCCAGGCGGAGACCGTCGAGACGTTCCCGAACATCCGCTCGGACCTCGATCGCCTCGGTCGGGCCGCCGCGATCCTCGAGGTCGTCGACCAGGTCGCGACCGAGGCCGAGGAGCACGGCGAGGAGCACGAGTCGCTCTACCAGCTGCTGTTGGGTGGGCTCCGCGCGATCGAGAACCGTCCGTCGCCGCTGGTGGCGCCGGCCTTCTTCCTCAAGCTGCTCGCGTCCGAGGGCGTCGGGTTCTCCGTCGACGGATGCATCGAGTGCGGGCGTGACGACGAGATGGTCTCCCTGGATCTCGAGGGTGGGGGCCTGCGGTGTTCTCTGCACCGGGAGGGCACGGCGATCACACCAGGCGCGGTCGGGCTGCTGCGCGGCATCCTCGGCGGTCAGCTCGCCTGGGCGCTCGACCAACCGACGAGCCCTGCGACCTGGGAGGTCGATCACCTCGCCCAGGTCGCCATCGAGAACCACATCGCACGACGGCTGCGGGCGCTTCGCCTGATCAGCGCCGAATGACAAGAAGGAGCGAGCACCCGATGACCGACGCGCCAGGTCCTCCCCCTCCGGACGAGCCGATCCCCGAGCCAGGGTCACCGTTCTCGCCGGGCTCGCCCCCGTTCACCCCGGATCCCGGGACCATGCCGCCACCCCCGCCACCGGGCTCGGTCCCGCCGACCCCGCCACCCGGCTACGCCCCGCCACCCCCGCCCCCGGGCGAGTACGCCACGGCGCCGCCGCCACCCCCCGGTGGCTACGCCCCGGCGGGGCAGTGGGGCTACACGCCGTACGGGCCGACCGGACCGAACCCCTTCGACAGCCGCGCGACCACGATCCTGGTGTTCGGCATCCTGGGACTGGTCATCTGCTTCCCCTTCGGCATCGCCGCCTTGGTGATGGGCAACCGCCTCAAGGCCGAGGCCGAGCTCGCGGGCTACCCGGAACCGGGCAGCGCCAAGGCCGGTCGGATCTGTGGCTTGATCGCGACGATCCTCGCCGTGCTGTGGGTCGGTTTCCTCGTGCTCGTCCTTCTCGGCACGGCCGTCGGTTCCGCCAGTTGACAGATGAACCAGGTCCGGTACGACCCGGGCTACTGATCCGGACGCGAAGGGCCCCGACCCGAAGGTCGGGGCCTGTCCGCGTTCGACGATCGCGTGAGGTCAGGGCGCGACCGGCTCCCCGCTCATCGTCCGGTACATGTAGGCCGTCGCGATGATGATCACCGGGACCGCCACCAGCAGGCCGATGCCACAGAGGATCGCGCCGACGATGTAGGCGGCCATGCTCGCGAGGAAGAACAAGACCATCGTCCCGATGTTCTCCTTCATGATGTTGTAGCTGGCACTCAACGATTCGCCGACACCCATGCCGCGATCCGCTGCGTAGTACTGCGAGAAGAACAGCAGGAACCACGCGATGAGCCCAGGGATGACGCACAGGATGAAGCCGATGCTCGTGATGATCGCCACGACCAGCGAGACCAGCAGGAACGGCACGAAGTGGCCCATGTCGAAGATCTCACCGGTGGTCAGGTCTCGACCTCCAGTGAGCGCGAGTGCGGCGCGGATGATGAAGTAGCTGCCGGCGAGCAGCGCCACCATGAAGAAGAGCTGGAACACGATGCCGGCGAGCCATGCCGTGGTGAACGACGTGTCGGTGGTGCACACCTCACCGAAGACGGTCTCGCGGCAGTCCGCATCG
>DATEEV010000296.1:0-2581 GCA_035281005.1 Microthrixaceae bacterium
TCGGCTCGAGACCAGAAGAACCGCGTCTGGCCTACCGCTGCCCGCCTCATGATCCGCCGAATGGGTCGACGCTGAGGACTGGACTTCTGTTCAGTGTGGGCACCGACTTCTGTTCGGTGCTCGTCGAGATCGAGATCGAGAGCGGGTGAGGAGAATCGAACTCCCGTATTCAGCTTGGGAAGCTGATGTTCTGCCATTGAACTACACCCGCGAGCGAGGGCCGACTGTAGTTGGTGCCCTGAGAACCGGCATCTCGGCGGCTCACCCGTGAGCTCACTTCACCCTCGCCCCACGCACGATCAGTGCTGGTCTGGACGTACGGCCAGGTACAACCGTCTGGCTGCGAACAGCTCGCGCAGGCCAGCCTCGGTGTTGTCGCTCAGGCCCTCCTGCAGCGCCGGCTCGCTGACCGAGTACACGCCGAAGTAGAAGCCCGAGAACGTGGCGAGGAACCCGCTCACCCTCACCAGCTGCTCGGTCAATACCAGCTCCTGGCCCGAGATGCTCACGCTCCACCACACGTTCGCCTCGCCGAGGGTCCACGCCTCGACGATCCCCGCGTCGATCACCAGGAACCCGAACACCAGGAAGAAGCATCCGATCACCAACGCCACCACGACTGACAGCAACAGCTGACTCGTGACCGCGACGAGCATCACGTTGAGGCGCTGGCGCAGGTTGAGCGGCACCGGCTCGCATGGCTGGTCGACCGGGGGTGACAACCCCGCGGCGGGGGTGGTCGCCGCGGCCGCGCTCACCTCGTCCCAGTTGTCGAAGGTCCGCGCCGGTTCGATGTCGCCGCGCACGCTCGTCGCGACGAACCCGAGGCCCGCGATCAGGAACAGCGACAGCGCGAGCCCGTACGGCACGCCCCGCAGTCCGGCGAAGACCTGCCACACCTCCGCGGTGATGAAGAAGAACGTCACCGCGACCAACAGCAACGGCAGCGCTCGAGTCGTTGCCGCACCCGCGCCTCGCAGCGTCGCCATGAGTTGGCGCAAACCCCACAGGAACAGCGGCACCAACCCGTAGCTCGTCACCACGTAGGTCAGGCCCAGGATCACCGATGCCGCGATCGCCCACGCCAGCGCGACCGCAGGCTCGCCCAGCACGAGGTGAGGAAGCGCCGGGCCGATCACGAACACCGACAGCTCCCACGGGCCGATCGCGGCGGGCCGCGAGAACGGTTGTCGACGTCGGGCGAGGTTCGACACCACCCACGTCCCCACCAGGATCGGCAACGAGATCGCCAACTCGGTCGCCGCCTCACTCCATGTCGACGCGATCGGTGCCGCGGCGAGCAGGTACACCACGACCAGGAAGGGCAGGCTCCTCGTGAACACCCGCCGATCGGTGTCGTAGTCGGCGATGAAGTGCGGGATGCCCCGGCGGAGGAACCAGCGCTCGATCTCGTCGAGCCCAGGCTCGTCGAACTCACGCTCCTCGAGGTCGGACCGCTCATCGCCGGGCACGAGCGGCGAAGGTACTGCGAACCAACGGCTACCGTCGGCGCCGATGATCCTGTCGGACCGCACGATCCGCGAGCAGTTGGCCGCCGGTCGCATCGTGATCGAGCCGTTCGACCCGGCCAAGGTGCAGCCCTCGTCGGTCGATCTCACCCTCGATCATCGCTTCCTCGTCTTCCGCAACCACACCCGCGCGCTCATCGACGTGAAGGAGCGCCTCGACGACCTCACCGAGCCGGTCGAGATCGAACCGCACGGCGTGTTCCTGTTGCACCCGGGCGAGTTCGTGCTCGGTTCGACCGCGGAGCGCATCGGCATCCCCGACGACCTCGTCGGCCGCCTCGAGGGCAAGAGCTCGCTGGCGAGACTCGGGCTGCTGATCCACTCGACCGCGGGCTTCGTCGACGCCGGCTTCGATGGCTTCCTCACCCTCGAGCTGTCGAACGTCGCGACGCTGCCGATCACGCTCTATCCGGGCATGAAGATCGGGCAGATCTCGTTCCTGCAGATGTCCACGCCCGCCGAGCACGCCTACGGCGCCGGTTCACTCGGCTCGAAGTACCAGGGCCAGGAAGGCCCGACGGCGAGCCAGTACTGGAAGAACTTCGAGGCCTAGAACCGGCTCGGGACGGGCAGGCCCAGGCGGGCCGCCGGGGGATGTTCAGTCCGGGAGCGTTTCGACAACGGAGGACCTCGTCGCGTCGGCGCCCTCGAGCGCTTCGAGGACGTGGATGGCAATGTCTGCCACCCGTACCTGATCGTCCTCGACTCCCTGACTTTTCACCCCATCGTCGATCATCACGTAACAGAACGGGCACGCGGTGGCGATCCGCGAGGCGCCCGTGGAGAGCAGTTCCTGCGATCGCTCCACGTTCACCTGCTTGCCGATGTGCTCCTCCATCCACATCCGGGCGCCGCCGGCGCCGCAGCACATGCCCTTCGTCCCGTTCCGAGGCGCCTCGACGATCTCGATGCCCTTGAGTGCTCCGATCACCTTCCGGGGTGCGACGTACACGTCGTTGTGGCGCCCCAGATAGCACGAGTCGTGGTACACGACCCGCTCCTCGAGCTTCGCGTCGGTCAGGTCGAGCCGGCCGTCGGCCACGAGCTGCTCG
>DATEEV010000297.1:0-6872 GCA_035281005.1 Microthrixaceae bacterium
CCGAGCGATCACGCCGTGGACGAGTTGGCGGCCGCGGACGTGGTCGCGCTCACGTCGGTGTGGGAGGCGGTACCCCTCGTCGTTGCCGAGGCGGCCCAGCTCGGACGCCCGATCGTGAGCACTGACGTCGGCATCGTGTCCGAGCTCGTCAGTGACGGGGTCGACGGTTTCGTCGTCGCGGTGGGCGATGCTGACGGGGTGGCAGCCGCGCTGATCGAGGTCCTGTCGCGCGGTGAGCGGGACGAGATGGGCCGCCACGCGCGTGAGGTCGCTGTGGCGCGGATCGACCCCGATCGACTCGTCGACGAGGTGGTCGGCGTGTACGACGGGCTCGTCGCGCCTCGGCCCGGACCCGATCCGGAGGCGAGGTCGTGAGGCCAAGATGCCCCGGAGGCTCGGCGCGAGGGTGGCGAAGAGGAGGAGCCTGGTTGCTCGTCGCAATGATCGCGTCCTCCTTCGCCGCGACGCTCACGAGTCCGGCCGGGGCTCAGGGACCCGGCGATGAGGACGGCGAGGACGACCGGGCCGGTCGGGTGCTCGTGGTCGCCACCCCGCACCTCACGTGGGACCTGGCGGGAACCCACCGCCCCGAACACCTCTGGCGCCTCTTCGGGCAGGGCTCGATCGCGTCGACCAGTGTCCGCACGATCGGGCCGCTCACCGACCCGGGGGAGGGGTACCTGACACTCGGGTCGGGCAACCGGGCCGCGACCGACCCCCTGACCGACGGCCTCGTGCTCGAGCGTGACGAGCCGCTCACCACCGGCGACCCCGTCTCGCTGTACCGCCGCGCGATGGGCATCGACCCCACCGCGCCGATCCTGGCGCTGGGCCTGCCCCAGATCCTTCGCGAGAACGAGGCCGAGCACTTCGACACGGTGCCGGGCGCGCTGGCCTCCGAGCTCGAGGCGCACGACCGGCAGGTGGCGGTGATCGGCAATGCGGACCGCACCGCTGATTCGCCGACCTTGCGTCACGCCGGCCTGTTCGGCATCGACACCACGGGGCAGGTGGCCGCGGGGGCAGTGGGCCGCGAGCTCCTCGAGCCCGATGACGCCTCGCCGTTCGGCGTTCGACTGTCAGGTGACCGGGTGCTGGAGGCCTTCTCATCGGCGTGGGCCACATCCGACGTCGTCCTCGTCGAGATGAGTGACCTCGCCCGTGCCGAGACGTCGAGGGCCACCAGCACTCCCGAGCAGGGTGACGCGCTCTTCGCTCGCGCGCTCGAGCACGACGACGCCATCCTGGGGCGACTCCTGGATCGCGTCGACCTCGACGTCGACACGGTCATCGTCATCGGGCCGGTGGCGCCGCTCGACGACGAGCAGCTCACCGTGTTCTCGATGACCGGCGCGGGCGCGGACGTCGGGGGGTGGGCGACGTCGTCGACGACCCGCCGTGACGGATTCGTCACCCTGACCGACGTCGCGCCGACCTTGCTCGACCGTTGGGGCATCGAGGTCCCCGACGAGATGACCGACACCCGGATCACCACGGTCGAGTCGGACGTGCCGCTCGCGGAGAAGGTCGAGCGCATGGTCGACGCGACCGAGCGGGCAGCCGTACGCGACGACGCGTTCGGAGTGCTCACAGTGCTGTTCATCGTGGTGCTGGTCATCGACCTCGTGCTGGCGGTCGTGTGCCTCGCTCGGGCGCCCCGGCTGGCGCCGACGGTGCAGGTACTGGCCCTGGTCGTGTTGTGGATCCCCCCGGTGTCGTACCTGCAGGGCCTGCTGCCGCTGGCCCGCTTCGAGACGTGGAGCCTGGGCCTGACGTTGTTCGCCGGCGCGTTGCTACTGGCACTGGGCGCGTCGTGGGTGGGTCGACCCCTCGGCGTGCCCCCACCGTGGATCCCCGTGGCCGCCACCTGGCTCGTGCTCGCCGTCGACGTGGTGACCGGTGCCCACCTCCAGCTCAACACGATCTTCGGCTACTCGCCGGTGGTGGCCGGCCGCTTCGCCGGCTTCGGCAATCAGGCCTTCTCGATGTTCGCGATCAGCGCGCTGCTGCTGGTCACCTCATGGTCGGAACGCCCCACCGCCCGCGTCGGTGGCCGGCCGACGCGAGCGTTCCTCGTCGGAGCGACCGTGTTCTTCGCCGTGACCGTGGTCCTCGACGGGCTCCCCTCGCTGGGCTCCGACGTCGGGGGGGTGCTCGCATTCGTCCCGGCGGCGGCGACCTGCCTGTTGCTCCTCGCCGAGGTGCGGATCCGCGTGCGCACGGTGTTGCTCATCGCCGGGGTGACGGTCGCGTCGATCGTGGTGTTCGCGCTGATCGACCTCGGCCGCGACGCGGAGGACCGCACGCACCTCGGCCGGTTCGCGTCCAAGGTGGTCGAGGGCGACGCCCTCGGGATCCTCGAGCGGAAGGTCGCCGCCAACATCTCGGTGCTGAACTCGATCTGGAGCTGGGTGATCCCGGTCGCGTTGGTCTACTTCGCCTTCCTGACGTGGCGTCCCAACCAGACGTTGCGGGCGCTCAACGCCGCGCACTCGGGGTTCCGACCCTTCGGGGTGTCCGGCCTCGTGCTCGGCGGGTTGTCGATGCTGCTGAACGACTCGGGCGTCTCGATGCCGGCGACGATGCTCGCCATCTCGCTCGCCTACACCACGTTCCTCGCCGTCGCGATCGAGGGACCCGGCTCGGTCGAGGGGCGCGGCTCGGTCGAGGGGCGCGGCTCGGTCGAGGGGATGGACGACGGGGTCGTTGCCGACGAGGAGGCCGTCGCGGCTGAGGCAGCCCTCGAGGTCAGCGAATCGTGATCGTCGCGATCGTGATCTTCCTGCTGGCCGCGCTCGCGGCCAACGTCGCGTGGAAGGCGTCGCGGCCGATGTTCGAACAGCCCGCCTTCGAACGGCAGAACTATCGCGGTCACACGCTGCCCACGTCGGTGGGCGTACTGATCCCGATCGTGACCGCAGCAGTGGTGGCTCTGTATCGACTGGTGTTCGATCCGTGGCGACAGTTCGTGTCGGGGTGGCTCGTGGACCTCGAGCCGCTCAAGACCCTCGGTGGCTCGATGGTGGCGATCACGATCGCCTTCTCGTTCCTCGGGCTGATCGACGACATCGGTGGAACCGGGCAGTCCGGTGGGTTCCGGGGCCACGTCCGCTCGTTGAGCGAGGGACGGCTCACCACCGGGATGCTCAAGCTGTTGGGTGGCCCACTCGTCGCCATCGCGATCGTGGGTGGATCGGTACCGTCCGAGGGCCGGATCGACGTGCTCCGGGACGCGGCGATCGTCTGTCTCGCCGCGAACCTCTGCAACCTCTTCGACCGCGCTCCCGGCCGCGTGATCAAGGTGTCGGTGGTCGGGCTGGTCCTCCTCGTCGTGGTGAACTTCGACACCGCGCTCACGCCGGTGGTGATCCCGATCGGCGCGGCCGTCGGGCTGCTGCGGGGCGACCTTCGCGAGCAACTCATGCTCGGCGACGCGGGCGCCAACGCACTCGGCGCGGCGCTCGGGTTCATGGCGCTGTTCAGCGTCGGCAGCGAATGGCTGTGGGTCCTGTTGGCCGTGCTGCTGGCGCTCAACCTCATCTCGGAGCTCGTCTCGTTCACCTCCGTCATCGACAACGTCGGCCCGCTGCGCTGGCTCGACCGTTGGGGTTCGCCGTACAGGTCCTGAGATCAGGGAGCCGCAGGCCGGAGCGCGAGCGACGCCGAGGCTCTGCCCGTCGCGAACCGGCTGCCGCCGTTCGGCAGCATCCGTGGTCGCTTGCGATCCGGGGCCATCAAGCAGGGCATTCCCGTGGCACCATCCGCCCCGCGCTACCGTGAGACGAGCCGGACAGGAGGACCCCCCGTTGGCCAAGCACATCTTCGTGACGGGCGGCGTGGCCTCCTCCCTCGGTAAAGGTCTCACGGCATCGTCGCTCGGCCGATTGCTCGTTTCACGCGGTCTGAGCGTGACGATGCAGAAGCTCGACCCCTACATCAACGTCGATCCCGGCACGATGAACCCCTTCGAGCACGGCGAGGTGTTCGTCACCGACGACGGCGGCGAGACCGACCTCGACCTCGGCCATTACGAGCGCTTCGTCGACTGCAAGCTGACCCGCGACTCGAACGCCACGACCGGTTCGATCTACCAGTCGGTGCTCGCAGCTGAGCGCCGGGGCGACTATCTGGGCAAGACCGTGCAGGTGATCCCCCACATCACCGACGAGATCAAGCGTCGCATCCGGCGACTCGTCAGCGACGACGTCGACGTGGTGATCACCGAGGTCGGTGGCACCGTCGGCGACATCGAGATCCTGCCCTTCCTCGAGGCGATCCGGCAGTTCCGGCTCGACGTCGGGCGCGAGAACGTCTGCTACGTGCACGTCACGCTGGTGCCGTTCATCGGGCCATCCGGAGAGCAGAAGACCAAGCCCACACAGCACTCGGTGACCGAGCTGCGAAGCCGGGGGATCCAGCCCGACGCGATCGTCTGCCGCTCCGAGGGCCCGATCAGCTCCGAGCTCAAGCGCAAGATCTCCGCCCTGTGCGACGTGCCGGTCAACGCCGTGGTCAACGCGGCCGATGCCGACAGCCTCTACGAGATCCCGCTGGTGCTCCACGACGAGGGCCTCGACGCCGTGGTCTGCGATCTACTCCGCCTCGACGCCGGCGATCCCGACCTCACCGATTGGGTGGATCTCGTCCAGCGGGTCTCCGACGCGACGTTCCCGGTCCGTGTCGGCATCATCGGCAAGTACGTCAGCCTCCCCGACGCCTACCTGTCGGTGGTGGAGAGCCTCCACCACGCAGGCGCCCACCACGGCGCCGACGTACAGCTCGAATGGATCCAGGCCGAGGACGTCGAGGGGCTGCTCGCGGCGGGTCGGCTCAGCAACCTCGACGGCATCGTGATCCCCGGCGGCTTCGGTGAACGAGGGATCGAGGGCAAGATCGCGGCGGCCGGCTACTCCCGCGAGCACCTCCTGCCCTGTCTGGGGTTGTGCCTCGGCATGCAGGTGATGACGATCGAATACGCGCGCAACGAGCTCGGCATGCTCGGCGCGAACTCGACCGAGGTCGACGCCCGCACGCCGTTCCCGGTGATCGACATCATGGCGAGCCAACGCGACGTCGAGGAGAAGGGCGGCACGATGCGCCTCGGCGCGTACATCGCCCAGCTCGAGCCCGGCTCGCAGGTCGCCGAGATCTACGGCGCCACCGTCGTGTCCGAACGCCACCGTCACCGCTACGAGTTCAACCCGGCGTTCCGTCGCCGGTTCGAGGGCACGCCGTTCCGGATGTCGGGCAACTCGCCCGACGGGCGCCTGGTCGAATTCATCGAGCTGTCGGAGCATCCTTTCTGGGTCGGCACCCAGGCTCACCCCGAGTTCAAGAGCCGCCCCACGAACCCCGCGCCGCTGTTCCGGGCATTCGTCGGCGCGGCCCGCGCCCGGGCCGAAGGTCGCAACCCCCACCTGATCCTGCTCGACGAGGTCGCCGAGCGACGGGTGGGCAGGTTCGCCGACTGACGTGGCCGCCTTTCGACAGACGGGCGAGCGGCTCGTCCACCGGGGCAAGGTCGTCAGCTTCCACGAGGCCACCTTCGTCGGCCCCGATGGCGACCCCTTCGATCGCGACATCGTGCGACATCCGGGGGCCGTGTCGATCGTTCCGCTCCTCGACGACGGCAACGTGGTCATGGTGCGCCAGTACCGAGCCGCACTCGCCCGCGAGCTGCTCGAGATCCCGGCGGGCAAGCTCGACGTCGAGGGTGAGCCCCCGCTCGACTGCGCCCGTCGTGAGCTGGCCGAGGAGGTCGGCTACCGGGCCGAGCGCCTCGACCTGCTGGTGACGATCGCGCAGACGCCTGGCTTCTGCGACGAGCTCAACCACATCTACCTCGGACGAGACCTCTCCGTGGTGCCCAGCCAGGCGCACGGGGTCGAGGAGACGCACATGACCATCGAGCACGTCCCCCTCCGCGAGGTGCCCTCCCTCATCGCGGCGGGTGAGCTGATCGACGCGAAGTCGATCGTGGGGCTGATGCTGTCGCTGGATCGCCTCGCGTCCGAACACTCGTGACGTCGCCGGTCGACCCCGACGGCGACGAGGTCCCTCCACCGCCGTCGCCCGGGGTGGACGCGTATCTGACCTGGCTCGTCGTGGAGCGGGGCCGGTCCCCGGCGACCATCGCGGCCTACCGCCGGGACCTGAGGCGTTACGAGGCGTTCCTGCGCGCCCGCGGGCTCGATGCTCGTCGAGCGACGGGCGACGATGTGGTCGACTTCGTGCGCAGCCTGGAGATGGCGGGCCTCGCACCCGCCACGGTGGCCCGAGCCACCGTCGCGGTCCGGGCGCTGTACCGGTTCCTGACCGTCGAGGAGGACGCGACCGTCGACCCCACCGCAGCCGTGGAGATGCCCTCCGTGCCGGCGGGTGTCCCCAAGGCCCTCTCGGAGGACGAGGTCGGCGCCTTGATCGACTCGGTGGTCGGCGCCGAGCCCGCCGACGTCCGCGACCGGGCGATGCTCGAGGTGCTCTACGGCACCGGGGTGCGGATCTCCGAGCTGGTCGGGCTCCGCCTCGCGGACGTCGATCTCGACGGACGGCTGCTCCGCGTGTTCGGCAAGGGGGCGAAGGAGCGGGTCGTCCCGCTCGGTCGAGCGGCGACCCGGTCGCTCGAGGATTGGCTCGACCCGGGCGGTCGCCCCGCGTTCGAGCCGGTCCGCTGGCGGTCCCGCGATGATGCGGTGGCGGTGTTCCTCAACCGGCGCGGCACGCGGTTGACCCGGCAGGGCGCGTGGCTGGTGGTGCAGGGCCGTGCTCGACTGGTCGGGATGGCCGACCGGATGTCACCGCACGTGCTGCGACACTCGTGCGCGACTCACATGCTCGACCATGGTGCCGATCTGCGCACCGTGCAGGAACTG
>DATEEV010000298.1:0-8316 GCA_035281005.1 Microthrixaceae bacterium
CGGTACATGTCGTAGGGGTCGTCGAAGAACGTGGACGAGAACGGGTCGAACTCGACGACCGTCATCGCACGAGCCTCCTCCTGGGGCCGAAAAGCCCGATACCGGGAATGGGACAACGAGACTTTACCCAGGTCAGGGCGCGCCCCGGCACGAGTCGTTGCTCCTGTCGGCCCTCGTTCGCGGTCGTCGGCGCCGGTCAGCGCTCCGGCAGGTCGGGAGCCGGGATCTCGTGGCAACGCCACGCCCAGCCCACTTCGCAGCGGGCGACGGCGAGCAGCGCCGACTCGACGAAGTGCCACAGGCGGGCGCGACGCTCGAGGCGCCGCCAGTCGAGGAGGTGTTCGAATTCGACCTCGTCCTCTGCCCTGAACTGCATGCGCCCTCCCCCGAGGAGCTCCAACCCGGGCTTCAGCATACCCGTCGGTCGAAATGTGTCACAGGTCACGCGTAATGGCACCGCCACTCGACGATCAGACCCTGCGCGTCGACCCGCATCGAGTCGACGCCCGCCAGGTCCGGTCGACCGTCGGGATAGTGGCACCGGTAGACCAACACCACGCTGTCGGTGCCCACGTAGGTGGCGTCGACCGTGTAGCGGATGCCCGGAGATCGCACGAGCGCACCGGCGACATAGGTCCGCAGGGCATCGCGACCCACGATCGTGGTGCGATCGGGGTCACCGCCCACGACCGGGATGTAGGGCGAGCTGAACACCACGTCATTGGCGAAGGGCTCCATGATCGTGTCGACGTCACCGCGGTTCCACCCGTCGTCCCAGTGACGACGCAGGGCATCGACGGTCGCCGGGGCCACGTTGGCTGGTTCCACGGAGGTCACGACGAGCAAAGTAATCGCTCACCGAACAAAGGGGGCCCGATGGCCACGTTCGTGTTGGTGCACGGTGGGTCCCCACGAGGACGCGTTGTGGTCGATCCCGCAGTACCACATCGTCTGCACCTCGACGCTGCCGACGCGCCGGCGCTCGGTGATGGACAAGGGCCGGGGCCGAGGGTCGCCTCTGGGACATCGACACCGGCCAGGACCTGATGATCACCGAGCCGCGCTGCGTCGCGGACACCCCCATGGAGGTCGCCGCGGATCGAGCGCTCCCACCCTGACCGGTGACCACGAGATCAGGTGCGTCGTAGCATCGGCGGTCAGCGACGAGAGGAGCTGGTGATGACCGGACGCGTGGTGCACTTCGAGGTCCCCTACGACGACGCCGACCGGGCCCGAGCCTTCTACTCCGACGTGTTCGGCTGGGAGATCCAGTCGATGCCGGAGTTCGAGTACGACTTCGTGCAGACCGGACCGACCACCGACGAGGGCGTGCCCACCGAGTCCGGCTACATCGGCGGCGGCATGTTCCAACGCCAGGAGGACATCGGCCGGCCGATCATCACGATCGACGTCGATGAGGTGACCAGCGCGCTCGCCACGATCACCGAGCACGGGGGTGTCGCGGTGGGCGAACCCCAGGAGGTCGGTGACATGGGCATTGCGGCCTACTTCACCGATAGCGAGGGAAACCTCATGGGCCTCTGGCAGTCACTCGGCTCCAGCTAGCGGATGCGCGGCTTGACCCGCGCCGCGGTCCGGAAGGTCTCCTCGCCGGCGTTGAGCGCCGCGTCGGAGGTGCCGAGCTGGAGGAAGAGGTTCCCGAGGTCCGTCGCCTGGATGCCGGGCATGTCCTTCGCCGCCCACAGCGACCGCAACGTGGCCTGCACGGCGAGCGGCGGCTGAGCCGCGATCGCCTCGGCCAGCTGGCGGGCCGTGGCCTGCAGCTCATCCGCGGTCGTGACCTCGCTGACCAGCCCCATCTTCTGAGCGGTGGCCGCGCTGATCCGCTCGTGGTTGCCGACGATGGCCATGCGCAGCACCTCGCTGAACGGCATCCGACGCAGCAACAGGATCGGCTCGTAGGCCGCCACCATCGAATAGGTGACGTGGGGGTCGAAGAAGGTGGCGTGGTCCGCCGCGATGATCACGTCGGCCTCGCCGAGCAGGTAGAACGCGCCGCCGCAGGCCATGCCGTTCACGGCCGCCACGACCGGCTTCCACAGGCCCTGGCTCTTGGGGCCGATGAGTCGGCCCGGGTCCTCGTACTCGAGCGCGTCGAACCGGTACTCCTCCACTGCGGAGCGGTCGATGCCCGTGCAGAACGCCTTCTCGCCCGCGGCGGTCACGATCACCGATCGCACTGCCGCGTCGAGACGCAAGGCCCGCCACACGCGGGCCAGCTCCTCGGTCATCGCCGGGTCGAACGCGTTGTACACGTCAGGCCGGTTCAGCGTCACCGTCGCGACACCCTCGGTCACGTCGAGCTCGAGGGTCGTGAGCTCCATCGTCTGCGGGTCCTCTCGTGCTGTCACGCCGGCAGCCTAGGAGGCCGCGCCCCACCCACCGCCAAAGCTCGAGCGTCACGGGCCATCATGTCGGCATCGCCTCGACCCGCCGCCCCTACGACAGTCCCGTGCGCCGCCAGCAGGCGACCGAGACCCGCGAGCGCATCGTGGCAGCCGGCTCGGACCTGGTGCACGAGTTCCCCACCTGGAGCTGGCGCGACCTGTCCGTTCGTGCCGTTGCCCAGCGCGCCGGGGTCAACGAGCGGACGGTCTACCGCCACTTCTCGACCGAGCGCGAGCTGCGCGACGCGGTGATGCGCCGGCTCGAGGACGAGGCGGGCGTGGCGCTGACCGACCTCGACCTCGACCACCTCCCTGAGATCACCGCCCGCATCTTCGGGTTCATGTCGTCGCTCGCCGTCGCCCCGAAGGTCCCGTCCGACCCGACCTTCACCGAGGCCGACCAGCGCAAGCGCGACGCGCTCCTCGACACCGTCGAACGTGCCGCGGCGGACTGGTCGAGCGAGGACCGCGAGCTCGCCGCCGCGGTGTTCGACGTGTTGTGGAGCGTGCCGTCCTACGAACGCCTCGTCACCGCGTGGCGGCTGGAGCCCGAGGAGGCGACGCGGGCGATGACCTGGGTCATCGACCTCGTCAGCGACGCGATCCGCGACGGACGCGCGCCGGGTTCGGACACCCCCGCTACTAGGGGATGACGACGGGCATCGCTTCCCACCCACGCACGGTCGACGTCGGCGAGAGCGCGATCTTGTCGTACTCGACGTCCCACTCGGGGAAGCGGCTCAGTACCTCGTCGAGCGCGATGCGGCCCTCCAGCCGTGCGAGCGCGGCGCCGAGGCAGAAGTGGATGCCGTAGCCGAACGAGAGGTGGGCGCGGAGCTCGCGGTTGATGTCGAAGGTGTCGCCGTCGGGGAACTCGCGATCGTCTCGGTTCGCCGAGCCGCCGAGCAACATGATGATGCTGCCCTCGGGTACCGGTTGCCCGTGGTGTTCCACGTCGCGGTCGACGTATCGCGCCACGTGGGGAGCCGGCCCCTCGAAGCGGAGCAGCTCCTCGATGGCATTCGGGATCAGCGAGCGGTCCTCCACGATCTGGCGCCGCTGGTCGGGATGTTCGGCCAGCACCTTGCCCATCCATCCGATGAGCCGGGTGGTGGTCTCGTTCCCGGCACCGGCGATCACGTTGACGTAGGTGAGCACCTCGCCGCGAGTGAGGGTGCGCCGGGTCCCGGTCTCGTCCTCGAACTCCGCGTTGAGCAGCTCGGTCATCAGGTCGTCGGAGGGATGTTCGGCGCGCCAGTCGATGTACTCCTCGAAGATCTCCCCGGTCGCGAATCCGGCGGAGGAGGAGAATTCGAGGGGTTTGCCCTCCTCGGTCCGCAGCACCGCGTCGGAGTGGTCGCGGATCGCCTCCTGGTCCTGTTCGGGGATGCCGAGCAGCATGCCGATCACTCGCATCGGCATCTGCGCGCCGAGGTCCGCGATGAAGTCGAAGCTGCTCCCACCCACCAGCGGGTCCAGCGACTGGGCACACAGCTCGCGCACCTTCGGCTCGAGGGCGTTCATCTTCCGCGGGGTGAACACGCGTGACATGAGCCCGCGGTGCGCCGTGTGCACCGGTGGGTCCTCGAAGATGACCACTCCGGGCGGCATCTCGAGGCCGGCCCGGATCAGCTCGATGATCCCGCCCCGACCCGAGATGTAGGTGCCGTGGTCCTTCCAGGCCGCCTGCACGTCCTCGAAGCGGCTCAGCGCGAAGAAGTCGTACTCCTCGTTGTAGTAGAGGGGGGCTTCCTCGCGGAGACGGCGGTACGTCGGGTACGGATCCGCGTTGATCGTGACGTCGTAGGGGTCGTAGTAGGCGGGGGGAGCCTCAGTCATGTCAGAACTCTGACACCAATCCGAGCTGCCGGTCAACGCGTCAAGGAGTCAGTACGGGGAGCTTCTCCCACCCGCGCACCGTGGAGGTCCGGGCCTGGACGGCGTTGTCCCAGTCGACCTCCCACTCCGGGAAGCGCTGGAGCACCTCATCGAGCGCGACCCGTCCCTCGAGGCGAGCCAGCGAGGCGCCCAGGCAGAAGTGGATGCCGTAGCCGAAGGTGAGGTGATGGCCGATGCTGCGGTGGATGTCGAAGCGGTCGGCGTCGGGGAACTGCTCGTCGTCGCGGTTGGCCGACGCCACCAGCAACAACATGGCGCTGCCCTCGGGCACGGTCTGGCCGTAGTACTCGACGTCACGGGCGACGTAGCGGGCCTGCACCGGCGACGGGGCCTCGTAGCGCAACAGCTCCTCGATCGCGTTGGGGACCAACGAGCGGTCCTCCACGATCTCGCGCCGCTGGTCGGGGTTCTCGGCGAGCACCTTGCCCGTCCAGCCGATGAGCCGCGTGGTGGTCTCGTTGCCGGCGCCGGCGAGCAGCACGACGTAGGTCGACACCTCTTCGCGGGTGAGCGTGCGACGAGTGCCGGTCTCGTCCTCGAACTCCGCGTTGAGGAGCTCGGTCATCAGGTCGTCGGAGGGGTGTTTCGCCCGCCACTCGATGTAGTCCTCGAACATGGCGAAGTCGATGAGGCCACCCTCGGGGATGATGGCCTCGCCGTCCTCCTCGAGCCGGAGGTTCGCGTCGAGCTGGTCGCGGATCGCCTCCTGGTCGGCCTCGGGGATGCCGAGCAGCATGCCGATGGTGCGCATCGGCATCTGCGCGCCGAGGTGCTCGATGAAGTCGAAGCCCCCCGAGCCCACGAGCGGGTCGAGTGAGCGGGCGCAGAACTCGCGCACCTTGCCCTCGAGCGCGTTCATCTTCTTCGGCGTGAACACCCGCGACATCACGCTGCGGTGGACGTCGTGCTGGGGAGGGTCCTCCCACAGGATCAGCCCGGAGGGGTACTCGACGTCGGCCTTGATCAGCTCGAGGATGTCGCTGCGCCCCGACCGGTAGGTCTGCCAGTCGATCAGGCCGGGCTCGACGTCGCTGAAGCGGCTCAGCGCGAAGAAGTCGTGCTGCTCGTTGTAGTAGAGCGGCGTCTCCTCCCGCATCCGTCGCCAGACCGGGTAGGGGTCGGCGTCGATCTCGAAGTCGTAGGGGTCGTAGTAGACCGAGCTGTCGTTCTGCAGCGTCACGGCAGGGCGGCCGGGTCAGACCCGCTCGAGGGCGCGCGTGGCCGGCACCTTCATCGCGGTGGCGAGGTTGCCGCCCATGATCGCCTCGATGTTCTCCTGCGAGAGCCCGGGGGGCAGGTGGTCGAGGTAGGAGCACGGCTCGGCCAGGCCCTCGGGGTGGGGGTAGTCGGAGCCGAAGACGATCTTCTCCACGCCCATCGCGTCGATCAGGCCGGCGATGTTGTCCTCGTGGAAGGGGCTGACCCAGACGTTGCGCTTGAACGCCTCGACCGGATCCTCGTCGAACGCGTGGGGCATCTTGCGGTAGGTGTCCTCGAGGTGCTCGAGGAAGGGCACCACCCAGTCGCCACCGTTCTCCACCGCGGCGACGCGCAGCGTGGGGAACCGCGTGAACACGCCGTGACACACGAACGCCGCCATCGAGTCCTCGATCGGCCGCTTCTGGTGGGTCATCGTCCGGAACGCATCCGGGCGGAACGGCAGCATCTCCATGGGGCCGGTCCAGTCGCTCTGGTAGCGGGAGTAGCCACTGTCCGACGCGTGCATCGACACGAGGATGTCGGCGTCGACCACGGCCTGCCAGAACGGGTCGAACTCCTCGAAGCCGAACGACCGCGAACCGCGGAAGCCGGGAACCGGGGCGGGACGGATCAGCACGGTCTTGGCGCCGCGCTCGATGCACCATTCGAGCTCCTCGATCGCCTTCTCCACGATCGGCAGCGAGATGACCGGCGTGGTGAAGATCCGGTCCTCGTAGTTGAAGGACCACTCCTCGTGGATCCACTCGTTCAAGGCGTGGATGACGACGTGGATCAGATCCGGATCGTCGCGCATCCGCTCCTCGATGAGGCTCGCGAGCGTGGGGAACATGAGCGTCTGGTCGAGGCCGAGCTCGTTCATCAGCTCGATCCGCGGCGCCGGCTCCCGGAACGCCGGGATCGACTTCATCGGATCACCGACGAGCTCGCGGTACGACTTGCCCTCTGGGTTGCCGATCCGGAAGTACTCCTCCTGAGCACCCGGACGGGCGACGACGTCGAAGGTGGGGTTCGGGATGTACTCGCTGAGCTGGCCCCGGATCGCGATCTTGGTGCGACCGCGCACCTCGACGTACTGCACCGCGTTGCGGTACTGGTCGGGAAGGTGCCGGGTCAGGCTGTCCTTCGTCTCGTACAGGTGATTGTCGGCGTCGAAGACCGGAAAGTCACAGGTGGGGGCCATGGGACAACGGTACGGCGCATCTAACAGTCGTGTCAACTCTCGGAGAGCGTCACTCCGAAGCCGACTCTCAGGAACTGGCGAGGTCGGCCTGCACCACTCGGCGCAACAGCTTGCCGGTCTCGGTGTAGGGCAGGGCCTCGCGGAAGGTCACCACGTCGGGCGTCTTGGACCCCCGGAGCGACTCCCGAGCGAACGATCGAACGACCTCGACGTCGAGGGTGGCGCCGGCACGGACCACGACGGCCGCGGCGATGCACTGGCCCCACTCGTCGTCGGGGATGCCGACCACGGCGCACTCGACGATGTCGGGGTGCTGCAACAGCACCTCCTCGATCTCGGCCGGCGCCACGTTCTCGCCGCCGCGGATGATCGTGTCGTCGCTCCGACCCTCGATGAACAGATAGCCATCCGCGTCGAGCCAGCCCCGGTCCTTGGTGGGGAACCAACCCTCGTCGTCGGTCGACGAACCGAGTCCTCGGTACTCCCCCGACACCTGCTCACCGCGGACGTAGATCTCGCCGATCTCGTCGGCACCGAGCCGGGAACCGTGGTCGTCGCGCACCTCGATCTCCACCGTCGGCAGCACCCGGCCGGCCGACGACAGTCGCAGCTCGGCCGCGGCGTCGCCCCCGCGAGCGGCGCGGTGGTCGTCGGGCCCGAGCACCGCGATCGTGGAGCTCGTCTCGGTGAGCCCGTAGGCGTTGGTGAAGTCGACGTCGGGCAGGAGCGACATGGTGCGCATCAGCACCGTCGCCGGCGTGCGCGCGCCGCCGTAGGAGATCGATCGCAAGGACGGGAGCCCGGCCTCACCAGATCCGGAGGCACCTCCGGCCTCGAGGACGTCGCAGATCCGCGACAACATCGTGGGCACGACCATCGCCTGCGTGATCGCCTCACGACCGACCGTGGCCACCCACTCCTCCGCGTCGAACTGGCGGAGGTAGACGATGCGCCGGCCGGCGTAGAGGTTGCTCAACAGGTTCGCCAGACCGGCGACGTGGTACGGCGGAACCGTGACCAGGGCGGCGTCATCGGGCCCCGCGCCGGCGAACTCGACCGTGCCGATGACGTAGGAGGTCAGGTTGCGGTGTCGAAGGACCGCGGCCTTCGGCGCGGCGGTGGTGCCGCTGGTGTGCAAGAGCACGGCCACACCGTCGCCCTCGTCGGGGGCGACGCCCGGCTCCGCGTCGGAGGCTCGGGAGCGCGCGACGAAGTCCTCGGCGTCCAGGACGCGATGTCCGAGCTCACCGAGCCCGTCGAGCGCCTTGCCCTCGGCGACGACGAGGACATCACCCAATGGGACCAGCAGGTCGTGGAGCTGCTCGACGCTGAGCCGGTAGTTGAGCGGCACGAAGGGAACACCGGCGGCCGCGGCGGCGAACAGGCCGATCGGGAAGGCGAGGCCGTTGGTGCCGACGTAGGCGAGCGCCGCGGCGTCACCCGTCAGCTCGGCGCCACCCCAGGCGGCCCCCAACAGTTCGTCGGCCGACAACTGGTCGTGGTCGGTCTGGACGGCGACGTCCGCGCCACCGGACGCGGCCATCTCGAGCAAGAGGAGCAGGTTCATCTCGACTCAGTCTGTCCCAGGGTGTCGAACGCGATGCAGTC
>DATEEV010000299.1:0-4071 GCA_035281005.1 Microthrixaceae bacterium
GCCGGCGGTCGGATCGCCCTCGACGTAGTCGATGTAGGCCTCATCGAGTGGCCAGGCGTTGATCTGGCCCTCGGGCCCGTCCTCCTCGTGGTCGATCGGGCCGCCGTAGAACCGGAAGGCCTCGGTCACGCCGTAGTCGTCGCGTGCGGAGAGCCACGCGTCCTTGGCGGCTTGGAGGGTCGCGTCGTCGGGCGCCGCCAGGAACTCGTCGATCGCGGTCTGCAGCTCCACCGCCGAGGCCTGGCTCGTCTCATAGCTGGCGTGCACGCCATCCGCGTAGTGCGCCACCACCTCGGCGCCGAGCTCCTCGTCGTAGGTGCCTGCCGCAGCGGCCTCCGTCGTCTCGGTGGTGTCGTCCGCCGAGTCGTCGTCGTCGCCACATGCCGCGAGCGTCAACGCGAAGGCGGCGATCGTGGCGACGATGATCGCAGTGGGTCGGGAGCGGCGGGTCGGGCGGGGCATGGACAGGATCTCCTCGTCAATGGCGTTAGGTGACCCTAACCAGGAGGCTGCGACCCCGCCACATCCCCGTGTGCTGACGACCCGTCCCCTCCCGGTGCCCGGATCGCGAGCGCGAGCAGCACCGAGCCGATCACCGCGGCGAGCACCGAGGCTGCGAGCACCGCCGTCTTCGCGGCGGCCTGCACCTCGAGATCGTCCTCGAACGCGAGTTGCGCCACGAAGAGCGAGACCGTGAAACCGATGCCGGCGACCGCGGCCGCGCCGAACAGGAGGCGCCAGTTCATCCCCTCCGGGAGCCGACCCAGGCCGAACCGGACCGCGAGCCAGGTGAAGCCGGAGATGCCGACGAGCTTGCCGACGACGAGGCCGAGCACGATGCCGAGCGCGACGACCGACGCGTCGCCGCCCTCGAACACCGCGCCGTCGAGTCGCACCCCGGCGTTGACCAGTGCGAAGAACGGCACGATGAGGAAGCTCGTCAGCGGGTGGAGCCGGTGCTGGAGCCACTCGGCCAGCGACACCGACGACCGGGCGAGATGGGTCATCACGTCGACCTCCTCGGCGGTCGGCTCGTCGTCGAGGTCCTTCGCCCAGTTCCTGGCCGTCTCACCCGGGGAGCCCGCACGCGCCGGAGTGACGAGCCCCATCACGACCCCCGCGATCGTGGGGTGCACCCCAGATCGGAAGGTGAAGTACCAGAGCAACAGGCCCAACGGCACGAACACCCAGTGGGAGCCGACGCGGAGCCGTCGCATGCCGACCACCGCACCCAGGGTGACGATCGCTGCGACGAGTGGTGACCCGTCGAACTCGTCCGCGTAGAAAACAGCGATCACGAGGATCGCGCCGATGTCGTCGACGATCGCGAGCGTGAGCAGGAAGAGCTTTAGCCCGCTCGGGAGTCGAGAGCCGAACAGCGCGACGACCCCGAGCGCGAAGGCGATGTCGGTGGCCATCGGGATGCCCCACCCCCCGCTCGCCCCGAGTCCGGGCGTGACCGCCTGGGAGTTGACCAGGAGGTAGATCGCCACCGGCACGACCATGCCGCCGAGCGCCGCGATCGCCGGGATCGCGGCGACCCGAGGGTCGCGCAGCTCGCCCTCGACCAGCTCGCGCTTGATCTCGAGGCCGACCACGAAGAAGAACAGCGCCATGAGCCCGTCGTTGACGAAGTGCTGGAGATCCATCGAGAGGTGGAACGAGCCGACGTCGAGCACGAGCGAGGTGTGCAGGAACGTCTCGTAGCTCTCGCTCCACGACGAGTTCGCCCACACGAGCGCCAACACGGCCGCGACGATGAGGACGATTCCGCCGGCGATCTCGGTCGACAGGAACTCGCGGACCGATCGGGGTAGGCGAGCAACGGGCGCGAGGTCGAGGTCGTGCGGCGACCGATAGGGCGGGTTGGGAGGTGAGGCTGTCGACATGAGGCGGAGGGACTTACGCTGCGGAGGTGAGCGAAGACGACGAGCACCTGATCGCCGCCATCGGTGCCGCGGTGCACCGCGCGGTCGGCGGTGTCGAGGAAGACATCTTCACGGTGGGCGATGCGCACATCAAACGGATCGTCTACCCGACCGGGTATCGCTGGTCGACCCACCTCAAGCCCATCGTGGGCACCGACCTGTGCCAGCACGCGCACGTGGGCTACCTGACGAAGGGCCACATGCGCGTCGAGTACCCCGACGGATGCGTGGTCGACGTGGCCGCACCGCAGGCCCTGGTGATCCACCCTGGTCACGACGCGGCGGTGATCGGCGAGGAGACCGCCGAGTTCATCCAGTTCGACTTCGACAGCGACACGGCGGCTCGAATCGGGCTCCCGCCCGACCACGACCACAACTGACGCCGCGGCGGGACCACAACGGTCGGCGAGGCGCATGGGTCCCCGCCGAGCTCGACGTCGCGATCGAGTCACTCCGTGAGGTGTTCGACGTCCCGGGGTTGACGCCCGCCGGCGCGCCGCGACGGATGACCGGTGGGTTCTGGTGGACCTCGGAGCACTCCACCCTCCGCGGGCTGCTCGCTCGCGACAGACTCGGCCCATGAAATTCGGCCTCGCCTTCGCCAACATCGGCCCGTTCGCCAAGCCCCAGCGCGCCGTTCGGTTCGCCCGCGCCGCGGAGGAGGCCGGCTTCGAATCACTCTGGACCGTCGAACACGTCGTCGTGCCGGCCGGATACGAATCGACCTACCCCTACAGCCCGACGGGTCGGATGCCCGGCCCCGAGGACTCGTGGATCCCCGACCCGCTCATCTGGCTGACCTACGTCGCCGGGTCGACGTCGAAGATCGGGCTCGCGACCGGGATCCTGATCCTTCCTCAGCGCAACCCGGTGGTGCTCGCGAAGGAGCTCGCCACGCTCGACATGATGTCGGGAGGTCGGATGTTGCTCGGCGTCGGGGTGGGCTGGCTCGAGGAGGAGTTCGTCGCGCTCGGGGTGCCCTTCGCGGGACGCGGCCGCCGGACCGACGACTACGTCACCGCGATGCGCGCGTTGTGGACCGAGGATGCCGCCTCGCACCACAGCGAGTTCCTCGACTTCGACAACTGCATCATGCGGCCTCGCCCGGTGCAGGGCTCGATCCCGATCCATGTCGGTGGCCACACCGAGGTCGCGGCGCGTCGCGCCGGTCGGATCGGCGACGGGTTCTTCCCCGGACGCGGCAGCCATGAGGAGCTGGCGCATCTCTTCGACGTCATGCGCGCCGAGGCGTTGGCCCATGGACGCGACCCGGACTCGATCGAGCTCACCGCGCCGGGCAACCTCGCGCTCGGCGAGGAGGCGCTGGAGGAGATGCGGGCGCTGGCCGAGATGGGGGTGAGTCGGGTGATGTTGCCGTCGCTGATGTTCGCCGGCGAGCCGGAGGCCGATCTCGCCCGGTACGGGGAGACCGTGATCGCGCGCGCATGAGCGAGGCGTGTCCCGGCCGTAGGATTCGCCGCCATGTTCCGACGAGGACGCGGCTCCGAGCCGCCCGGGCCCGAGTGGAAGCAGCGGGTGGGCCAGGTCCGCCAGATCGTGGTCGACCACGGTGATCCGGCCACCATCGCCGCTCGACTCGACGAGCTCGAGCGGGCGTTGGACCACGCGGAGCACGACCGGGCCCACCTCGAACAGGCGATCACCTCACTCAACCCCGAGCGCGTCACCCGCGAGCTGAAGGCGGCACTACGGGAGCGGCCGCCGGTGCCCGGTGTACCCGACGACTTCACCGTCGCCACGCTGCGGCGACGCCATGACGCGGTCAACGAGCTCGTCAACCGCCGCGAGGAGCTGACGGAGCGAATCGGGACGACGGTCGCCGACCTCGAGGCACTCGCGGCGCGATCGGTCGAGCTGGCGGTCGGCAACCGAGGCGTCGGCTCCACCCTCGACGTCGAGCTCGAACGCCTGCACCGCGACCTCACCGCGCTGCAACAGGCCCACGACGAGATCCGAGACCTCTGAGCCGGAGACGCCCACGATGAACTGCCCCCTCTGCACCGACCAGGTCCTCCAGGCGACACACCGCCAAGGGATCGAGCTCGACGTCTGCCCGAGATGCCGTGGCATCTGGTTGGACCGCGGCGAGCTCGAACGCCTGATGAACGACGACGAGCCTGCC
>DATEEV010000300.1:0-19733 GCA_035281005.1 Microthrixaceae bacterium
GTCGAGCCGCTCGACGCCGACGTCGACACCAAGCTGGGTCGGTTCGACCGCGGCACGCAGGGCGCCCTGCGCTTCGAGGTGCGTGGAGTCGTCGCCGGCCGCGAGCGCCTCGTCATCGAGCACGTCACCCGCATCACCTCCGAGGTCGCGCCCGAATGGCCCCAGCCGCCCGCCGGTGCCGACGGTGCGCATCGGGTGATCATCGACGCGACGCCCCGCCTCGAGGTCACCGTCGAGGCGATCGACACCGCCGGGAGCCGCGCCGGTGGGGGCAACGCCACTGCCGCCACCCGACTCACCGCGGCGATCCCCTGGCTGGTCGATGCGGATCCGGGCCTCTACGACGCGTTCGACGTTCCCCTCGGCCCCGCCGTCAGCTGGGCTGAATGAACACTCGCCTCCGAGGGTCGAGCCGCTCGACGGCTGCGGCGACGCCACCTCCCGTGAGGCACACTGGGGAGATGTTCATCGAGGTTCCCGAGGGCAAGCACCCGATCGTTCACGTGTGGGGCGACATGGTCCCCGGGATCGGGCCGGCCGCGGTCGACTTCTCCCAGGCCGTGTACGACCACACCACGCTCGGGCTCGAGGAGTTCGAGGCGGCCCGCCTCCGGATCGCCCAGCTCAACGGCTGCGTCTTCTGCAAGGACTGGCGCACCGAACGCGACGGCCGGACCGTCGACGAGGGCTGGGCCGACGCGGTCGAGTCGTGGCGGACCTCCTCGCGGCTCGACCCCCGGTCGCGGCTCGCGGCGGAGTACGCGGAGCGGTACACGATCGACCACCACGGCCTTGACGACGAGTTCTGGGCGCGGATGCGCGCGGAGTACTCCGACGCCGAGATCGTCGAGCTCTCCATGTGCATCGGGTCCTGGATCGCCTTCGGCCGGCTCAACCGGGTGCTCGGCCTCGACGTCGCCTGTCAGCTCCCGGTGCGCTGACCGCCTCAGCCGCCGGAGATCTTGCGCTGCAGGGCGGCGAGGCGCTCCGCGAACGCCGGCTGTCGCATCGACCACACCTGCGGCTCGAGCTCGCGGGCCACGGCGGCGTCGTGATCCTCGATCGCGGCCATGTCGCCGATGGTCTCCTTGATGCGTGCGACGAGCTCCGGTGGGCCCGACGCGGCCCGGGAGGCCATCGACACGGCGGCCTCGACGAGGTCGTCGTCGACGCATCGCCACGCCAACCCGATCCGCTCGGCCTCCGCGCCGTCGAGCACCTCACCGAACACGACGGTCGCCATGGTCGCCTGCGCTCCCACGATGTTGCGCATCATCCAGGTGTGCCCGCCGCCGGGGTGGATGCCGAGGTCCAAGAAGCGCGTGTCGAACTTGGCCCGACGCCCGGCAAGGCGGACATCGCAGGCCAGCGCCAGGTTCATCCCCGCACCGACGGCCGCTCCGTTCACCGCGGCGATGGTCGGCAGCGTCGAGCGCGCGACGCGCAAGAAGCCCGAGTAGATGCGCTCGAGGCCCTCGCGCTCGCTCGCGCCGAGCTGGGAGAGGTCGGCGCCGGCGCAGAACGTGGGCGGCGTGCCGGTGACGACGATCGCACCCACCCCGTCGTCGGCCTCCAGGGCGTCGATGATCTCCACCATCTCCGCGCACAGGGCGACGTTGAGCGCGTTGCGGCGATCGGGGTCGTTGACCGTGACGACCGCGACGCGGTCGCGTCGGTCGACGAGGACGAGGGCCATCGGGTGCCTCCCTGGTATCTTGCCCGCCGCATGATCACTCGCCGCGAGAGCTCGGGGCGGCGCGGGTGAGGACGCTCTGCGTGGGCCGGAGTGTACCCATGGCCCGCGATCGACGGTGACCGTGGGAGCCATTCCACCGTCGGCGATTCGCGATGTCTACGTCGGCGTCCGCAAGGGTCCCGACGTTCTCCTGATGCTTCGGGTCAGCAGTCCACCGCCGACCGGAGGGCCTCGCACGCCTCGAAGAGTCGGGCCGGGTCGAGAGCGCACTGCCGACGAACGAGGTACGCCTTGGACACGACGCGCAGGTTGTCGAAGCTCGCAACGCAGTCCTCCGGCATGCCGTCACCTGGGCCGAGACGGAGCTCGGTGGGGATGTTGCGAATGGTTCGTGTCACCGGTGCCGCGAGGACGCTGTGGAGGACGGGGATGGCAGCCGTTCTCGTCATCACCAGGAACGGCCGGCGTCCGACGTCTTCGATCTCGCCCCACCAGACCTCGCCGCGCCGTGGATCGGTCACCAAGGTTCCTCGGCGATCGCGTCGCGCAGGGAGGCGATGGCGGCCGCCTTCTCGGCAGCTGTCGCCGGCACGCGCTGGTAGCCCTCGACGATCGACCGGTCGTCCTGGTGTCGCCGATCGAGTTCCAACACCGCCTCGATGCCTGCCCGCACCGCCGCGGCCCGGGTCTCGTACACCCCTCGGTCGACGAGATCGTCGAGCACAGCGAGCTGCTCGGCCGGAAGACGAACGGCGATCTGTTCGGTAGCCATCCACCGAGCATACCGATCTGGTAGTCAAAATGGTATGCAACCCGTGACGTCACTGAACGCCGAGAGTTGCGTCACGCTGCGCCACGGTGCTCTTCACTCGTGAATTCCGGGCACGAGGAACGACCACGTCGTCTCGAGTACCGATCACGACGTGGCGACTGGCCCCACGACGAAAAGGGGTCGGCGGCTCACCCGTCGGCGGGTGCGCCCTCGCGCACGATGGCGGGGGAGTGGCGGAAGAATTGCTCGACGTCGTTCTCGTAGCGGTAGGCGGGCTCGTGGTCGCCCACCGTGCGGCGCAGTCGGGCGGACTCGATGAAGGCATTGACCGCCTGCGACGAGGTGTACTCATACGCGAACCCCGCGTCCTTCAGCTTGCGGTTGTCGACGCCGCGGCCGTAGCGCAGCAGGTGGAGGTACTCCTCGGGCAGTTCCACCAGTCCCAGCCGCTTGAACGGCCACAAGGCGGTCGCGGTGCCCAGGGGGGACAAGGGCACGGTCCGCTTTCCGCACAGGTGCGCGACCTCGGACCAGGGCACCAAACCGTCCCCGGCGACGTTGTACACGCCCGCGAGGTTGTGCTCGAGCACGAACAGGATCGAGCGGATCACGTCCTCCTCGTGCACGAACTGGAACCTCGGGTCGAACCCGAGGATCGACGGCACGACGGGGAGCTGCAGCGAGCGGGTCAGCGGTGTCACGATCTCGGAGCCGATCACGTTGGCGAAGCGCAGCAGCGACACCGTCACGTGGGGGTTGTCCTCGGCGAAGTCTCGGACGTAGCCCTCGACCTGGTCGATGCTGCGCTCGACAGGTGACCGCAGTGGCTGGGACGGCGCCATCTCCTCGGTGAACCAGGTCGGGTCCTCGGGAGAGCATCCGTAGACGAGTGTCGCCGACTTCACGACCACGTTGCGCACGGTGCTGCCGGCCGCCGATGCCGCGGCGAACAGGTTCATGGTGCCGATGACGTTGATCTCGTGCATGGTTCGCCGTGACGCCTGGGTGGGGTCCACGACGAGGAAGCTGTGGATGATCGTGTCGACCTGGGTCGCTTTCACGATGCGGCTCAGGATCGAGTAGTTCGCGTCGACGCGCACGTACTCGGTGCGCTCGAGCTCGACGGTCGGCTCGATGGTGTCGAGCCCGACGATGATCTCGACCGACGGGTCGGCCTCGAGTGCCTGCGCGACCCGTCCACCCCAGAACGAGCCCAATCCGGTGACCAGGACGCGTCGGCTCACGTGCTCATCCGAACCAGCCTCATCCGAACCAGACGGACCGCCGGCGGCGCAGCATGTCGTAGAGGGCGTTCTGGATCCGTTCGCGGATGGCCTCGGACTCGTCCATGATCCGGCTGCGCGAGTAGCGCTCGCGGTCGGGCTCGACGTCGAAGTGGACCGGGTCGAGGACGCGGAGGCGGAACTTCGCGGGGAACGGTGCGACGACACCGGCGGGCCCGAGCGCCAGCATGTTCGCGGTGATCGGCACGTACGGGATGCCCATCGCCCGCGCGAGCGACGGCAACCGCGCCACGATCGGCATGGCTTCCTCCGATCCGATCACGGCGATCGGGATCACCGGCACGCCGGCGCGCATCGCGATCTCCACGAACCCGCCGCGGCCGAAGCGTCGCAGCTGGTACCGCTCGCCCACCAGCTTCGAGGTGCCCTTCGTCCCCTCGGGGAACACGAGGGTCAGCTGCTCCTGCTCGCGCAGGAGGCGGTAGGCGTTGTCGGGATGGGCCGGAAGCCCACCCAGGCGCGACCACATCGTGCCGACGACAGGGATCTTCCGGAAGAAGAAGTCGGCCATCCCGTACACCGGCCGGCCGATCTCGGTCTCGATGCCGTGCATGATCACCGGGGCGTCGGACGGGATCGCTCCGGCGTGGTTCGCCACCATCAGCGCCCCACCGACACGAGGGATCTTCTCGAGTCCCTCCCACTCGGCGCGGAACCAGCGTCGGTAGATCGGTTCGTAGACGCGGCGGGCGATCGAGCGCATGTGCTCGGAGCGGCCCCACTCGTCGACATCGGACAGGCGGATCTCGGGGCGCTCGCCGGTCTCCTGCTTCGGCGCGGTCGGGAGGTGGACGAGCGCACCCGAACCGGCCTCGCCGTCCGTCGAGACGGGCGGACGGTCGTGCAGTTCGGCCTCGTTCACCCTTGACCCCGTCCCGGTCGTCACGTCACTCACTCAGGGCCTCCCTGGCCTCCCCGCGGGCGAGCCTAGTCTGACCGGGTGAATGCCCCGACGGCGGGCCCCGGGGTGCGCCACGACCCGATCGCCGCGCTGAGGGTCCGGAACTTCCGCCTCTTCTGGTGCGCCGCGCTGGCGTCGAACACGGGGTCCTGGATGCAGGCCACGGCCATCCCCTACGTCGTGTTCCAGTTGACCGGGCTCTCGGCCGACGTGGGCGTGACCGGCTTCTTCCTCTACGCCCCGATGATGGTGATGGGCCTGGTCGGCGGCAGCCTCGCCGACCGCTACTCGCGCCGGAGGTTGCTGGTCATCACCCAGGTCGTGCAGGCCGTGTTCGCGGTGGGGTTGTGGTGGGTGGTGGCGTCCGGCAACGCCACGACGGTGAACCTCTCGGCGCTCGGTTTCGCGAGCGGGCTCGCGGGCGGGCTCAACATCCCCGTCTGGCAGAGCTTCGTCTCCCAGCTCGTGCCCCGCGACCTGCTCGCCAACGCGGTCACGCTCAACAGCACCCAGTTCAACGCCGCTCGAGCCCTCGGGCCCGTCTTCGCGGCACCGGTGATCGTCGCGTTCGGTGCGGGCACGGCGTTCGCGATCAATGCGGCCTCATTCGCCGCGGTCCTGCTCGTGCTCCCGATGATCGACGCCCCCAACCCGCCCCGCCCGACGGGTCCCCGCCCGAAGGTGTTGCCTGACCTCACCGCCGGGGCGAAGTACGTGCTGACGGTGCCGGGCATCCTGTCGTGCTGCATCGCGATCATCGCCATCGCCGGCCTCGGTAACCCCCTGTTCAGCTTCCTGCCCGCGACCTACGGCCAGGAGATCTTCGAGACCCACGGATGGACGCTGGGTCTGCTGACCGGCGCCGGAGGGATCGGCGCGCTGCTCGCGGCACCACTGCTGCTCACGAAGGGGTTGCAGTTGCCGCGGCCCGTGCTCCTCGGCACCTCGATGACCATCTACGGGACGTCGGTGATCGTGGTCGGCCTCGCTCCGGTGCTCTGGGTCGCGGTGTTGGGCGGCGTGCTCTTCGGCGGCGCCTATCTGGCCATCGCGGCGGCGATCAACACCACGATCCAACTCCTCGCCCGCGAGGACATGCGGGGCAAGGCCATCGCCGTGTACCTCGCGTGCCTCACCGGCTCGTTGCCCATCGGGCTGTTCGTCTGGGGGCGCGCCGCCGACGAGTTCGGCATCCGGACGACCACCGTGGTGGCGGGCGCGGCCCTGCTCGTGGTCACCGTCGTGTTGTGGCTGACCGGGCGGTTCGACGAGATGGTCGCCGCCGACGAGGCACGCGACCAGGCGCGGGACCAGGCACTGGACGCGGCCGCGCGAGCCCTGGTCGATCCCGAGGTCTGAGGATCGCCCCGTTCTGAGCGGGAACCTCGCCCTCGGAGGGCGGAATTCCCGCTCAGTTCGAGCTCTCGAGCGCCGCGTAGCCCTGCTCGACGTCCCACACGTGGTGAACCGGGTCGTGGAGGAGGTAGAGCCCGAAGGTCTCGATGGTGAACTCGGCGCCGTCGGATCGCAGGCCGCGCCGCTGCCACTCCGCGCCGCGCACCTTGTCGAACGCGTCGGCGAGCCGGCCCGCCGCGACGGCCAGGTCGTGGGCGACCTGCTTCGGATCCTGTTCGCCGTAGTGCTCGGCGATGGCGGTCCTGTCCTGGTCCCAGTTCGGGAACGTCGGTGCGTCCTCGGTGAGCATCAGGTTCAACCGGTACAGGTAGAGCACGTACACGTCACGGACGTGGCACCCGTACTCGAGGGCCGACCACACTCGGGGCTCGGGCCGCCTCCGCACGTCGTCGTTGGCCAGCAGCGTGCGCCAGCGAGCGGCATCGGCGCGGAACTCGGCGCCCAGCCCTGCGGACGTGTGCTGCGACGAGTCGAAACCGCACTGCGGGCATGGTCGCTGCAGCACCCACGTCCAGTCCTTGTCGTCTGGAGTGGGCTCGTCAGGAATCGGCTCGTCCATGTCCGACGTACTAGCCGAGGAGTGGAGCCGAAGCAGCCCGAGGCGCAGCCGAGGGCGAACCTGAGCCGAAGCGACGAGGCCATCAGGTACTCGCCGAGGAGCGGAGCCGAAGCAGCCGAGGGCGATCCTGAGCCGAAGCGACGAGGCCATCAGGAACTCGCCGAGGAGCGGAGCCGAAGAGGCCCGAAGGGCGAGCCTGAGGCGAAGCGACGAGGCCATCGAGCACGCCCTAATCGAACGGATCGAGGTCGACCTCGTCGTTTCGTTCGAGATAGGCGCGGCCCTCGGCGCAGGTCGACCGGATGCGGCACCAGCGACAGGCCGGGCCCGGCTGGACCACCGGATCGCGCTCCTTCGCGGTGAGCGTCACCAGGCGTCCCGCGCCGTCGACGACCCGGTCGACGCTGGACCACAACGAGTCGGTGGTGACCGTCTCGGTCATGATCCGCGCCGAGTCGAGGTACGCGGTGGCCAACAGGCGCGGTGGGATGCCGAGACGGAGGGTGTCGATCAAGGCGTAGAAGCGGAGGTCGGCGACGTGGCCGACGTGCTGGCCGCCGGTCTTGAAGTCGACGATGACCTTGCCCGCCACCTCGCCCTGGCCCTGCCCGATGGTCAGGTCCGGCTTGCCGGCGAGCGTGACGCGCCCATCGAAGAGATCCAGGCGGAGCCGCCCCTCGAGCACCGGACGCCAGCGCTTCTCGAGCGGCGGCCAGCTCTCCACGAACGCGGCGACCCGGGTGTTCGCCTCACCCCTCACCTCTGCCCGGGCGGTCTCGCCGCAGGTCCGGAGCCAGTCACCCAGCGTCCCACCGCCGTTCGACAGTGATGCGATGGCCTCGTCGACCGCGTCGAGCGGCTCGAGCGCGTCGGTCCGCATGGTGAGGACCTCGATCGCCTTGTGGGCCACGGCGCCGCGGGCCTTGGGAGCGTTCCACTCGAAGGCCTGCTCCTCCTCGTCGAGGAATCGGACCTCGCAGCCGTGGATCGCGTCGAGCTGGTGCTTGGCCAGCCAGAGCGTCTCGCCCTCCTCCAGGCGGCGCACGATCGGGGCCAGGCGCGCCTCCAGCTCGGCGAGCAGCGCGGCGGACAGGCCGGGATCGAAGCGAGGACGATCGGCCTTGGTCGCGCCGAGCCGGTCGAGGACGTCGCGCTGGGCCGGGTTCAGTGTCGGCGTGTCGTCGCCCTGCATGACTCCGAGGCTACGAGGCACCACTGGCCGCTCTGTCGATCACGCCTCCCCCGGGGCCGCGGCTCCCACCTAGTAAGTGGTAGTGGTACTCTATTGGTGTGAGTGGGACACATAAGGTCGTGATGGGAGACAAGGGCCGCCTCGTCGTCCCTGCGGCGGTTCGCGAACACCTCGGCCTGGCCGAAGGCTCCGCCCTGATGCTGCTCGAGACGCCAGCGGGGATCGTGTTGATGACCCGTGAGCAACTCCGCGACCGCGTGCGCGCCGATCTCGAGGGCCTCGACCTCGTCGGCGAGTTGCTCGCCGATCGACGCCGTGCGGCGGAGATCGAGGACGCGCCGTGACCGTGATGGATGCGTCGGCACTCCTCGCATTCCTGCAGGGTGAGCCCGGCGCGGTGATGGTGGAGGATCACCTGGTCGAGGGTGTGGCCTGCGGTGCCGCGAACTGGTCGGAGGTCGCGCAGAAGGTTCGGGCAGCCGGCCGCGACTGGGCCCTGGCGAGCGCGTTGCTGGCCAGCTACGAGCTCGTCGTCGAGCCGGTCACGATCCACGATGCGGAACGCGCTGCATCGAGTTGGCGCCAAGGATCGGGTCTGTCGCTCGCCGATCGATTGTGCCTCGCACTCGGTGATCGCCTCGACCGACCCGTGCTCACGGCGGACTCGTCGTGGGGGACGGGAGGTCGCGTGCGCCAGGTGAGGTGAGCTTCGCGGCCAGAGCAGACTCAGGTGGTCAGCACTGTGCCGAGAGGGGTGAAGACCGCGTCGATCGCGTCGGCCACCGCGTCGTGGGTCACGTGGCCATCGAGGGTGTTCACCCCCTGAGCGAGCGCCGGGTTCGCCGAGCACGCGTTCGCGAGCGACGGCGCCGTCGCGAGCTCGATCAGATAGGGCAGCGTCGCGTTCGTCAGGGCGAAGGTCGAGGTGTTCGGCACGGCGCCCGGGATGTTGCCGACCGCGTAGTGGATCACGCCGTCCAGCATGTAGGTCGGATCCGCGTGCGTGGTCTCGTGGATGGTCTCGACACATCCCCCCTGATCGATGGCGACGTCGACGATCACCGAGCGCGGCTTCATCGACGCGACCATGTCGGCGCTCACCACGACCGGGGCGCGCCCACCCGCGACGAGCACCGCCCCGATCACCAGGTCGGCCTCGGCGACGGCCCGCGCGATCGCGCCACGGTTCGACGCCAGCGTCATGATCCGGCCCTGGTGGATCTGGTCCACCCAGCGGAGGCGGTCGAGGTTCTTGTCGAACAACATGACCTCGGCCTCCATCCCCGCCGCGATCCACGCCGCGTTCCATCCGACGTTGCCCGCGCCGAGCACGACGACGCGGCCTGGTCGCACACCGGGGGCACCGCCGAGGAGCACCCCACGGCCGCCGTTCTCGCGTTCGAGGTAGTGCGCGCCGATCTGGGTGGCCATCCGGCCCGCCACCTCCGACATCGGCGCGAGCAGCGGCAGCGATCCGTCGGCGGTCTGCACCGTCTCGTACGCGAGGCCTCTGGTGCCGGCGTCGAGCAGCGCTCGGCCGACCTCGGGGTACGCGGCCAGGTGGAGGTAGGTGAACAACACCAGGTCGGAGCGGAAGTGCGCGAACTCGGAGACCTGAGGCTCCTTGACCTTGCAGACGATGTCGGCCCCGCGCCAGACCTCGGCCGCATCGTCGATCAACTTGGCGCCTGCGGCCGCGTACTCGTCGTCGCCGATCTCGGCGCCGGCACCGGCCGCCCGCTCGACGAGCACCTCGATGCCGCGGTGGGTGAGCTCGGTGACCCCGTCGGGGGTGATCGCGACGCGGTACTCGTTGTCCTTGATCTCGCGGGGTACGCCGACGACCTGTGACACGCGAGCTTCCCCGGCTATCCGTCCACCCGGGCCCAGGCCTCGGTGAGCACGATGCGAATGATGCGATCGATCTCGGCGAACTCCTCGGCGCCCGCGATCAGCGGCGGCGCGAACTGGATGACCGGGTCGCCGCGGTCGTCGGTGCGACAGACGAGACCCGCCTCGTAGAGCCGTGGCGCCAGGAACCCGCGGACGAGCGCATCGATCTCGGCCCGGCCGAACTTGGCCTTCGTGGCCGCGTCCTTCACGAGCTCGATCGCCCAGAAGTAGCCGTCACCTCGAGCGTCACCGACCAGGGGGAGATCCGCTCGCCACCCTTCGAGCATCGCTTCGAAGGCGCCCTCGTTCGCGCGGACGTTGCCCAGCCAGTCCTCCTTCTCGAACAGGTCGAGGTTTGCCAGCGCGACGGCGCAGCTCACCGGATGGCCGGCGAAGGTGATGCCGTGGGTGAAGCTCGCCCCCTCCGCGAGGAACGGCTCGATCAGCCGGTCCGACGCGAGCATGGCGCCGAGTGGCGAGTACCCCGACGTGAGGCCCTTGGCCGTGGTGATGATGTCGGGGACGTAGTCGTAGCGCTCGCAGCCGAACATCGTGCCGAGGCGCCCGTACGCACAGATCACCTCGTCCGACACGAGCAGTACGCCGTAGCGATCGCAGATCTCCCTGACCCGCGCGAAGTATCCGGGCGGGGGAGTGAGGCAACCGCCCGCGTTCTGCAGCGGCTCGACGAAGACCGCTGCCACCGTCTCGGGACCTTCCATCTCGATCGCGTTCGCGATCTGGTCCGCCGTGAACAGGCCGAACTCCTCGTCGGTCATGTCGTCGGCGAGGGCTCCGTTCCACGGCCGGTACCGGTTCGTGTTGGGCACGTGGAACGCGCCGGGAGTGAGCGGCTCGAACGGTTGGCGCATCGCGGGCACGCCGGTGATCGAGAGCGCGCCGAGCGACGTGCCGTGGTACGCCGTCATCCGGGAGATGACCTTGTAACGGCCGGACTGGTCCTGCAGCCTGAAGTACTGCCGAGCCAGCTTGTAGGCGGACTCGACCGACTCCGATCCCGACACGGTGAAGAAGATGCGGTTCAGATCGCCGGGCGACATCTCGGCCAGGCGAGCGGCGAGCTCGATCGCCGGTGGGTGCGCGTAGCCCCAGAGAGGGAAGTAGCCGAGTTGGCCGCCCTGTTGGGCACCGGCGTCGGCCAGCTCCTGGCGGCCGTGGCCGGACTGCACCACGAACAGGCCCGACAACGCGTCGAGGTATCGCTTGCCCAAGTGGTCGTAGAGCCAGCAGCCGTCACCGTGGTCGATGATCGGCATGGGCGCGTCGCGGTACTGGCCCATCCGGCTGAAGTGCAGCCACAAGTGGCGCGCGCCGAGCTCCTCGAGGCGTTCAGGGGACAGTGCTCTCCTCGAGGTCGGCTCGCCCGTCATCTCGTGCCCCACTGATAGGTCTGCTTGCGAAGGCTCAGGTAGATCGAGGTCTCGGTCGACACGACCCCGTCGATCGAGCGGATCCGGTCGTTGAGCAGGTGCAGCAGCGCCTCGTCCGACGCCACGATGACCTCGGCGAGCAGGTCGATGTTGCCGGCGGTGAGCACGACGTAGACCACCTCGTCGATCTGGGAGAGCTTGTCGGCCACGGCCTGCACGTCGCCCTCGACCCGGATGGCGACCATGGCCCCGCGCTTCATCCCGAGCGACAAGGGGTCGGTCACGGCGACGACCTGCATCACCCCGGACTCGAGAAGGCGCTGTACCCGCTGGCGTACCGCGGCCTCGGAGAGGCCCACGTGCTTGGCGAGCTGGGTGTACGGACGGCGGCCGTCGACCTGGAGCTGGCGGATGAGCTCCTCGTCGATGTGGTCAATGCTCATGGGTTCGGCTCATCAGTGGGCTCACGAAGGTCGGCTCCTAGTTGACCATGCGGCGCAGGAGGCGCGCGCGCAGACCCGCGACGCGACCCCGCGATTCGCTCCCGTCGGCGCCGGAGGCGAGGGCATGCACGGCGTTGACCCCGATCCATCGGATGGGCTCGGGCTCCCATCGAGGGCTGCGGTGCTCCGCCCAGCTGAGCTCGGTCAGCTCGCTGGGCAGTCGCAGCACCAGGTCGCGGAGGGTGCGGCCGGCGAGGTTGGCGACGGCGACACCGTCGCCGGCGTATCCGCCGGCCCAGCCGAGGCCACTCTCCGGGTCGAAGCCGACCGATTCGCGCCAGTCGCGGGGAACGCCGAGTGGGCCGCCCCATCGATGGGTGATCACGGCGTCGCCGACCTGGGGCAGGAGCTGGCGAAGCGTCGCCTCGAGCGCGGCGAACACCTTGGGGTCGTGATCGAAGCCCGGCGCGACGGCGGAGCCGAAGTGGTACGGCGCCCCTCGTCCGCCGAACGCGAGGCGTCCGTCCGCGGTTCGCTGCCCGTAGATCACGAGGTGGCGACCGTCGGTGAAGGTCTCGCGACCGGCCAGTCCGATCGATTTCCACACCTGGTCCGACAGCGGTTCCGTCGCGATCATCAGCGAGTAGACGGGGACCAGGGTTCGTCGGTGGTGGCGCAGCGACGGCGTGTAGCCCTCGGTGCAGCGCAGCACCACGTCGGCATCCACGGTTCCCCGGTCGGTGACGACGCGGCGAGGCAGCAGCTCGATCGCCCGCGTCCCCTCGGCCACGGTGACGCCACGCCGTTCCACCGACCGCGCCAGCCCTCGCACGAGGCGGGCGGGGTGGATCGCTGCGCAGTGCGGGGTGAACGACGCGCCGCGCACTCCCGTGGCGTTGAGTCGCGCGCTCGCCGCGGAGGCCTCGAGCCACTCCCTCCCTGTCGCCGCCGCGTGTTCGCGCAGTCGCTGCTCCTGAGCCGCGTTGGTGGCCAGTATGAGCGTGCCGCCCTTCGCGAAGTGGCAGTCGATGCCGTCTTCCAGAGCGGCGCGTCCGACCTCGTCGACGGTGTGGCGCAACGCCTCGACCATGTCGTCGGCGCCGCTCGCCACCAGGGCGGAGCACCAACCACCGTTGCGTCCCGACGCGCCGAACCCACAGATCTCCGCTTCGACCACCACGATGTCGAGCGACGGATCGGCCTCCGCGAGGTAGCGAGCGGTCCACAGTCCGGTGAACCCACCACCGACGATCGCCACGTCGCAGCGTCGGTCTCCTCGGAGCGCGGGCCGCGGGGTCCAGTCGTCCTCCGCGGTGTCGTGCCAGAAGCTGAGCGAGCGGGGCCCGACGATCACGCCTCCAGGTTGGTCATCACGTGCTTGATGCGCGTGTAGTCGTCGATGGCGTAGGCGCTGAGGTCCTTGCCGTAGCCCGAGTGCTTGAATCCGCCATGGGGCATCTCGGCCACGAGCGGGATGTGGGTGTTGATCCAGACGCAGCCGAAGTCGAGTCGCTTCGCCATGCGCATCGCCCGACCGTGGTCACGGGTCCACACCGACGACGACAGGCCGTACTCGACGCCGTTGGCCCAGGTGACCGCCTCGTCCTCGTCGTCGAAGTGCTGGACGGTAATCACCGGGCCGAACACTTCGCTGGTGACGATCTCGTCGTGTTGGGTCACGTCGGCCACCACCGTCGGAGCGTAGAAGAAGCCGGCGTCGCGGAGGCGCTCCCCGCCGCTGGTGACGCGGGCATGGTCGGGGAGTCGTTCGATGAACCCCTCGACCCGATCGAGCTGGGCGGCGTTGTTGAGCGGGCCGTACAACACGTTGTCCTCATCCTCGCCCGGTGCCGCCACCACCGTCGTGGCGGCCCGTGCGGTGAGTGCCTCGGTGAACGCGTCGTACACGCCCGGCGACGCGAGCACCCGGCACGCCGCGGTGCAGTCCTGCCCGGCATTGAAGTAGCCGGCGACGGCGATGGCTTCTGCGGCGGCTTCGACGTCGGCGTCGTCGAAGACGATCACCGGTGCCTTTCCGCCGAGCTCGAGGTGGCAGCGCTTGAGGCTGCGGGCCGCGGCCTGGGCGACCTCCATGCCGGCCCGGATCGAACCGGTGACCGAGACCAACTGGGGGATCGGATGCTCGACGAGGGCCCGGCCGGTGTCACGGTCACCGGCCAGCACGTTCATCACGCCGGGCGGCAGGAACTCGGCCATCAGCTCGGCCATCATCACCGTGGTCACCGGCGTCGTGTCGGACGGCTTGAGCACGACACTGTTCCCCGCCGCGATCGCAGGCGCCCACTTCCACACGGCCATCATCATCGGGTAGTTCCACGGCGCGACCTGGGCGCACACGCCGATCGGCTCGCGGCGGATCATCGAGGTGTGGTTCGCCATGTACTCGCCCGCGGCGCGCCCTTCGAGCAGGCGGGCCGCACCGGCGAAGAAGCGGATCTGGTCGACCATCGGAGGGATCTCCTCCGATGCGGTGAGCCCGAGCGGCTTGCCGGTGTTGCGGCTCTCCGCGGCGACGAAGTCGTCCGCACGGCGCTCGATCTCGTCCGCGATCTTCAGCATCGCGGCCTGGCGCTCCGACGGCGTGGTGTCGCGCCACGACTCGAAGGCGCGCTGGGCGGCACGGCACGCGGCATCGACGTCCTCGGCGCCCGACAGAGCGGCCTGCGCGAACACCTCGCCGGTCGACGGGTCGATCAGGTCGGTGGTGCGACCGTCCGCCGCATCGACGGCGGTGCCGTCGACGAAGTTCCGATACAGCCGGTCGGTCACGGCCTGCTCCCTTCCTCGATGGGATCGTGCGATCGTTCTCGCTCGATCGTCTAGCTCGACAGCTCCGCGCAGAACTCGCCGAACGCGTCGACGAAGCGATCGATCTGCTCGTCACCGTGCTGGACCGACAAGGTCCACTGCTCCTCGTCACCGGGGGTCATGAAGACGCCGCGGTTCACCATCCACGGGTACGAAGCGTCATAGAGGGCGGTGTTGGTCTCGAGGAAGTCCCGGTAGTTCGTCAGAGGCTCCGAGCGGTAGGACACACAGCCCTTGGCGCCGAGGTCGACGGTGTGCGCCGGGATCGAGTGCTCGGCGATCGCCTGGTCGAGGCCGCCCGCGAGCCGTGCGCCGAGACGGTCGAAGTGCGAGTAGGCGTCGGGGGTGAGGACGCGGGTGAGGGTCGCCAGCGACGCCGCGACCGACAACGGATTGCCGTTGAAGGTGCCTTGGTGGGCGGCGCCTCGATTGATCTCCTCCATCAGCTCGGCCTTGCCACCGAACGCGCCGATCGCCGCGCCCCCGCCGATCGACTTGGCCCACGACGAGAGGTCGGCCTGGACGCCGAACCGCTCGGCCGCGCCACCTGCCGCGATGGTGCAGCCGCACTTCACCTCGTCGAAGATCAGCACGATGCCGTATCGGGTGCAGAGCTCGCGTACGCGCTCGAGGTAGCCGGGTTGGGGCAGGACGATGCCGATGTTCATCATCACCGGCTCCATGATCAATGCCGCGATCGAGTCACCCTCGGCCTCGAAGAGCGCCTCGAGGGCCTCGGCGTCGTTGAAGCGCACGACGCGGATCCAGTCGGCCATCGCCGCGGGCACCCCCTTCGACCTCGGGACGACGTTGGGGGTCTCGCGCCCGCCCATCGACTCCGCGCCGGGCAGGACCGAGTACATGAGCTGGTCGAGGTGTCCGTGGTACGAGCCCTCGATCTTCGCGATCACGTCACGGCCGGTCGCGGCGCGAGCGACGCGGATGGCCGTCATGTTCGACTCGGTGCCTGAGTTGGTGAACCGCACCATGTCGCAGTTGAAGCGTCGGCACAGCTCCTCGGCCAGGGCGACGGTCGTCTCGACCGTGACCGCGAAGTGCATGCCGTTGCGCGCCGCGTGCTCGACGGCCTCGGCGACGATCGGGTTGGCGTGGCCGACCGCCATCGAGCCGAACCCGTTGTGGAAGTCGAAGTACTGGTGGCCGTCGACGTCCCACACTTCAGGGCCCACGCCGCGCTCCAGGTAGAGGGGGTAGGGGTCGCCGAGCTGGAAGGAGGACGCCACTCCTCCGGGCATCGACCGAACGGCTCGGTCGTACATCGCCTTCGAGGCGGGCGTGCGTTCGATGAGGGCGCGCAGCTCGCGATCGGCGATCTCGCGGGCCCGGATCGTGATGTGGTCTTCGATGGTGGTCGGCGAGGCCATGGGATCTCGGCTCCTGGGCTGGGGAGAGGCGTGTCGCCTCAGTGCCATTGTCGGCGGTCGCGCCCGCTGGTGGCAAGCAATTCGCAGGAGAATGGCTTCCAACCTTCGAGATCCATCGCAGGTGGCGCGAATTTGTTACGAATCCGTGGCCGCCGAGGTCGTGGCCAGGTACGCGGTACCCCTCGGAGACAGCCGGTAGCCCACCTCGAGGCTCTCGGTGAGCCCGAGCTCCTTCAGCTTGCGGACGTCGACCTTGAACGGCTCACGCTCGCGGTCGAGCTCCGCCGCCAGGTCCGCGGCTCGTCGGCCGGGGTGGGCTCGGATCACCTCGAGGGTCGCCCGCGTCCACGGTCCATGCCGCGAGGAGTGGTCGAGGCGGTCCAGTCGACGCGTGATCTCGACCACGTCCCCCTCGACCAGCGCGTCGTCGGCGGCGAGGACCGCACGCGGATCGGGCTCGTCGACGAGGTGGAACTCGATCCGATACGTGGGCAGGTCGGCTGCGCCCCGAAGCTCGGCGCGGACCGTCGCGGCGTCGTCCATGCCGGCGCGTCGCGCGTCGCCGTCGTCGATGACCGATGGGTCGATCTCATCGAACGACGTCACCTCGATGATTCCCGCGGCGGTGCGGTACCGGCGGCCCGCAGTGACCTGCGGACGCTTCCACCGTCGGAAGGTGACGGTGACCGAGCCGTCGGCGATGGCGCTCCAGAAGCGCTGCTCGAACAGCACGCTCGCTCCCCTCTCGTCGCGTGTGCAGATGGTTGCCGACGCGACGACACGGGTACAGCCCGACCATGACGGACCTGGACCGGGAGGGAAGGAAGGCGACCGGATCGGGCAGTGGGCTGCAGCTCGCGCTGATCGTGGTCGTCGCGTTGATGGCGGTGGTCGCGCTGCTCGCGATCGTCGATCGCGTCACCACGCGCCGGGGCGACAAGGTGGCGATGCTCGGCGACTCGATCTCCGCCGTCGCTGGTCGTGCGCTCGCGGATGACCTCTCCGATTACGACGTCAGTCTCCGGGCGCACTTCGGCGCGACCGTCGCCGACATGGCGGCTGATAGCGCGGCGCTGACCGGCGAGCGACCCGTGCAGGTCGTGGTCGACCTGGGCACGAACGATGCGCTCCGCGGGGTAGCTCCCGCCGAGACGAAGGCGACGTTGTCGGCGATCATCGGCGGGTTCGGCGATGCCGAGTGCGTGCACCTCGTGAACATCAACACGTCGATGAAGGACCTCGGACAGGGCGGTGCGTCGATGAGCGAGCCTGCGCAGGCGGTCAACGGCGTGCTCGACGAGCTGGTCGAGGCCGACGACCGGCTTCGCATCATCGACTGGGACTCGATGGTCGCCGCCGACCCGGGTCTGGTCGACGACACCGTGCACCCGAACGAGGCCGGCCAGGCCGCGCTGGCCGATGCCGTGGCCGACTCGCTCGACAAGTGCGGCCGAGGGTGGAAGTTCTGGTGACACGCTCCACTCGGGGCCGTGACTGTCACTCCGGTCGAGGATGATGGACAGGTGGAAGAGCGGACCGCACGATCACTCCGATTCGCCGAGTGCGCGCGTGTCGTGGTCGACGAGGCGCGCGTCGGCGGTCTGAGCGTCGTTCCCACGTTCCGCAGCCCGCCGCGGGTCCTCGGTCGCGACCGCACCATCCGCCGGCGCGGTGACGGCACGGCGGTGGTCGCCGTCAACCTCTCGGGCCGGCCCTTCGCGGCCGTCGTCGCCGACATGATCGACGGCACGGTCGCCGCCAACCGCCTCGACCCGGTCGAGGCCGACCGATGGCGACGGCGATTGTGGGTGGCGCTCCGCGAGCGGGCACCCACTTCGATGTCCGAGGCCGCCTGATGCCGCCTGCCGACGCGGCCGGGCCCGGAGGCTGAGTCAGCTCCCGGGCCCCGAGCGTCGACGAACAGTGATCGGCGTGCGGTGTCTGGATCCTCAGCGTGCGTGGGTGAGGGTCTCCCACGAGAGGTGGAGGGCGGTGCCCGAGGGGCGCAGCCGCTCCACCACCCACTTCGTGTTGGGCATGGAATACCCGAGCCGGCGGTCGTAGTGGCTGTAGGCCACCTCCCAGCCCTGCATGTAGGCCATGCCGCCGAGGTTGAACGACGAGCCGACCCAGTTCGAGGGACGCCACGTGCTCGGCGGGTTGGCGCCCAGCCGGTCACGCTCCTGGAGGTACTCCCTCACGTAGCCGGCGTTCAGTTCGAATGCCGACAAGATGCGGTCGCGCTGCTCACCGTAGAGGTCGACACCCTGGATGCGCGCGGTCTCGGCGCCGTTGGTCAGCGCACCGAGGCCCATGGCCATGTGGCTCAGATCTCGAAGCGTCTCACCCTGGAGCCCGGGCAGGTACTGGCTCGGGTTGTACCACAGCCAGTTGATCTCGGCGGCGGTGTCGAAATCCCTGTGGGGCGGCAGCGGCAGGGGACCGTCGCTCGGCATGTAGATGGTCGTCGGAGCCAGCCGGCGCCACATCGCCACTCCGCCGTCGAACGCAGCGCGGTCGTTGGTGAAGACGCCGATGTTGATCGTGGCCTCGGCCGAGGACATCAGCCAGTTGGCGCCGCTGCGCCAGCCCGTGATGGTGAGCGGGAGGTACACGTTGGTCAGCATGCGCTCGAACTGGGCGACGTCAGCAGCCGACCAGCCGGCGGCGGAGTACCGGACCAGCTCGGCCGCACGGGTGAACAGCTCGGCCCCCCAGCTCGCCTGCAGCTTGCCGTTGGCGTACACCTGGCTGTTGTTGTCGATCCGTCGGGGCTGGTCGAACTTGATCTCCTGCAACGTGTACGACCAGGCGTTCATGATCTCGATCGCCTTCTGCGCGTGCGCGGAGTTGCCGGTGTAGGTCCACAACAGGGCGTGGGTGTAGGCGGCGCGGGCGTCATCGAGGTGCTCGACGTCACCGATGGCGGCCAGACCGAGCTCGGGGTGCGCCGCGATGTACAGCTTGGTACCGGCGCTCGGCGCCTGCACGACGGGGACCGGCCACGGCACGTACGAGAGCGACCCGTAGGTGTAGGCCTTCCGGTTCGCCGTGGCGATCGAACCACCCGACGACTGCGCCTTCTTCAACGCGGACGCCCACGGTTCCTGCCCGGCGGCGATCCGTGCCCTCACCGTCGAGATCTGCTCCGAGTCGATGAGGACGCCCGGGTGCTGGAACCCGGCGCTCGACACGACGGGAGCGGTCGTCGTCGTCGTCGGGATCGTCGTCGGGATGGTCGTGGTCGGAACGACTTCGGCAGTGGTCGTCGTCCTCAGCGACGGTCTCAGGGCCGCCGTGACCGGGAACTGCTCTCCCTCCGACGCCGCGGTGGTGTCGGTGGTCGGCGATGATGCACACGCTGCGAGCAGCGCGAGGACGAGGAGCACTCCAATCGCGCTCGCTCGTGCCGTGAATCGTGACATCTGACACTCCTCCCGAAGGCCGCGGGCCTTCGCATCAGCTAGGGGGTCGCCTGGGGTCGCGAGCCGTAGTTCGAGCTCACCCGGCCGAAGAACCTGAGAAGCCTCCCAGCGCCCTCCTGCGCGGGCGCTGACACTACAGGCTCATTGCGATCATGTTGCGAACTTGGCAGAAAACCTCGATTCGGCGGGAATCGCGCCGACCCAATTACGTCATCTCGGCGCCGTACGGTCGTGATCCGACCGCGCTGCGTGTCGCTTGCCCCTAGGAAAGGTCACCCAGAGGGTTCGCGTCAACCCCCGAGTTCACGCTCGAGGAGGCGGCGCAGCATCGTCGACGAGGTGCGCTGGGTGTACGGGACGTACGCCACCGTCACACCGACCGCCGCGAAGTCGGACTCGAGCTTGTCGCCACGATCGGTGCCCTTCCAGTCGTCGCCCTTGATGATCACGTCGAAGCGCAGGCGCTCCCACATCTCGAGCTTGTGAGGCACGTCCTCCTCGACGGCTTCGTCGACGAAGCGGATCGC